>JACCYS010000362.1 GCA_013696365.1 Nocardioidaceae bacterium | reverse complement strand
GCGCCGATGCCGGTGATGGCCCGCCCGACGATCAGCGTGTTGACCTCTCGGGTCCCCTCGTAGGAGTAGATCGCCTCGGCGTCGGCGACGAAGCGCCCCACATGGTGGTCGAGCAGGATGCCGTTGCCGCCGAGCACCTCCCGGGCCCAGCCGACGGTCTCCCTCATCCGGACGGTGCTGAATGCCTTGGCCATCGACGCATGCTCATCGCGCAACTGGCCGGCGTCTTGCAGCTGGGAGACCCGGGTGCAGACCGCGATCGAGGCGGTGACGTTGGACAGCATCCGGACCAGCAGATCCTGGACCAGCTGAAAGGACGCTATTGGGCGGCCGAACTGCTCACGCTCGCCGGTGTAACGCAGCGCATGCTCGTACGCGCCGCGGGCGCAGCCGGTGGCCATCCACGCCACTCCGGCGCGGGTGAGTCGAAGCACCCGGGCGGTGTCCTTGAAAGAGTTCGCCTCGGCCAACCGGTTGTCCTCCGACACCCGAACGCCGGCGAGCCGGATGGTGGCGTTCTGCACCACCCGCAGCGCGATCTTGTCGCGTTGCAGGTCGAACGTCATGCCGTCGGTGTCCTTCTCGACGACGAAACCCTTAACCTGCCCATCCTCGATGTCCCGGGCCCAGATGATGATCAGGTCGGCGAACGAGGCGTTGCCGATCCACTTCTTCTCACCGTCCAGCACCCAGCTATCACCCTCGCGACGGGCTGTGGTTGACAGGCCCCCGGCGATACCCGAGCCATGCTCGGGCTCGGTCAGGCCGAAGGCGCCGATCAGCTCCATCCGCGCCATCGCCGGTAACCAGCGCTCCCGTTGCTCGGACGATCCGCACAGCTGGATGGAGCCCATCGCCAGCCCGCCGTGCACGCCGAGGAACGTGGCGATGGACGGGTCAGTGCGCGCCAGCTCCATCGACACCATGCCGTCCAGCAGGTTGCCCCGAGCGGGGCAGCCGGGGCCGTCGTACTGCAACCCTGCGATGCCGAGCTCGGCGAAACCCGGCACCAGCTCGTGCGGAAAGGTCGCCCGGGTCCAGTGCTCGTTGATCACCGGCTGCACCGTCGAGGTCATGTATGTCCGCACCCGGCCCAACAGCTCGCGATCGGCGTCGTCGAGCAGCAACTCGAAGCCGAGGAAGTCGGACTCGGGGGAGTCGCTCGGATCAGTGGTCGAGGCCATGTCACTCCGCCCGGTGCCGTCGGAGGGCCGGTGCCGGCCCGGAGAGGAAGTCGTCGATCGCCGGGGCCAGCTCGGTGGCCTCGGTCAACACCCCCAGATGCCCACCCGGATACACGTGCAAACGTGAACGGGGGATGAGCCGCGCCATTACCCGGGCATTGACAAGCGGGATGATCGGGTCGTCGTCGCCGGCGAGCAGCAGTGTGGGCTGTCGCAACAACGGCAACAACGGCAGGCTCGTCCAGCCCACGCCCGCGGCCAGCTGGTAGTAGTAGCCACGCCGAGGCCCGGCCCGGGTCGCGGCGTGCAGCAGCGCGGCGGCGCCGGCAGGGTTGGTGCGTACGGTCCCGCCGTAGATGTCGGCGACGATCTGTCGTGCATAGGCCGGGTCACGGTGGCGGCGTGGAGTGACCATCTTGGCAAGCACCCTGGGGTGTGCGGGCACCATCAGCGAGCCGGTCCCGGTGGCGACCAGCACCACGCGGCGCACCCTTCGCCGGCACTGCACTGCCAACTGCTGGGCCAGACCGCCGCCCCAGGACAGACCGAGCACGTCGAAGCGACGGTGCCCCAGCCGTGCTGCCATGGCTGCCACCCAGGGGGCGAGGGTGGCCAGCAGGTACGGCGCACGCGGCAACGGGGACCCGCCGACCCCGGGCACGTCGAAGCGGATGACGCCGCGGTCGGGGTCGAGGGCGTCCACCAGCGGCTGCAGGACCTCCAGGCTGGCGCCGATGCCGTTGCACAGCAGTAGCGGCGGCTCACCGGCCAGCCGACCCCGTGCGGGCCGCACGGATACCCGCACCTGCGCGCCGCGCACCGTCAGCGACCGCACCTGGTCGCGACGCGCAACCATGGACGGTCCGCGCTCAGCGGTCGTGGACATACGTCCCCGGCGCCGGGCAGATCGGGGGGAAGGCAGCAGAACCCATCCGGCGTGGCTTGTTGCGCTCGGGTCCGGTGCGCGAACTGAGCCAGTCAACGAAGTCGGTCCACCACGTGCCCTGCACCTTCTCCGCCGACTCGAGCCAGGCTGCAGGATCAACCGGGTTGTGCTCCGCGGTCTGGAAGCTTGCCCGGTCGTTGCCGGGCGGATTCACCATCGAGGCGATGTGGCCGCTGGTGGACAACACGAAGCGCGGTTCGCCACCGAGCAGCTGGGTGCTGCGATAGCACGACTCCCATTTGCACAGGTGGTCGGCGATCCCGGCCACCACGTACGCGTCGGTGTCCACCTTGCCGAGGTCGACCGGCGACCCCAGCATGGTCGCTCCGCCGGGCTCGACAATCGCGTTCGTGACCGCGAGCTCGATGAAGTCGCGGTGGGTCGCTGCGGTCAGCCGTACCGGGTCGGCGTTCCAGTACAAGATGTCGAACGCCTTGGGCGCCTTGCCCAGCAGGTAGTTGTTGACCCAGTAGTTCCAGATCAGGTCGTTGGGCCGCAGCCAGGCGAACACCTCGGCCAGCATCGCGCCGTCGAGGTAGCCCTTGCGCTGCGATGCCGCGGTGGCGGCTGCTGCGACCTTGCGGGACAGCAGCGCGCTCGACAACCCCGCACGGGACTGGTCGAGCACCGTCACCGCGAGGCCGAACGCCACCACCCGGTCCAGCTCGCCGATGTCGGCGAGATGGCCCATCAGCATCGAGGCGATCATGCCGCCCGAGCACAACGCGAACAGCGCCACCTTGTCCTCGCGGCAGATCGACTTCAGCGCGTCCATCGCCTCGACGATCGCCTGCCCGTAGGTGTCCAGACCCCAGTCCGCGTGCCGCGCGTCCGGGTTGCGCCACGAGATCACAAACACCTGCTGCCCGCTGCGCACCAGATGCTCGACCAGGCTGCGCTCTTGGGCGATGTCGACCACATAGAACTTGTTGATCGTCGGCGGCACGATCAACAGCGGCACCCGGCGGACCTTCGGCGTCTGTGGGGTGTACTGGATGAGCTCGAACACGTCGGTACGCAGCACCACCTCACCCGGGGTCACCGCGAGGTCCTTACCCACCTCAAAGGCGTCCGGCTCGACCATCGCCGGCACCCGGGGGGCGGTGGAGAAGTCACGGACCAGCCGCCGGCCACCCTCGACGAAGTTACTGCCGCCGGTGTCGATGCTGGCCTTGAGCACCAGCGGGTTCAGTAGCGGATTGTTGCTGGGCGCGGACGCCTCCACCAGGTTGTCGACCACGAAGCCCATCCGCTGCCGGTCGCCCCACTCCAGCTCGGCGTCGTCGACCAAGCCCCGGGCGGCCGTGCCCAAGGCGAGATAGCCCTGCACCGCCCCCCTCAGCAGCGGGTTGTGCGACCAGCCCGGCTCGCGAAATCGGCGGTCCTTGTCGTGGGGGGCGAGCTCCGAGCGTCCGAGCCCGATGCGGGCCAGCTCACCGGCGAACTCGCGGCCCCGGCTCGCGACCCGTCCGGGTCGGCGCGCCAGGTTGGCGGCGAAACGCAGCCCCGACACCCCAGGCACGAATCGGCGGATCGGGTTGAGCGCTGCGTCGGCAAGCAACAGGTCCAGCGGCGCCGCCGCCGAGCTGTCGTCGTCGTCGACGGCATGGATGCGTTCCTCGGCGTTGGCGGCACTCGTGCGGGCGTCGTCCGAACTCATCCCGACCCGGTCTTCGACTCTGAGTCGGGCGGGCTGACCTCGCGTCGCAGGATCTTGCCGGTCGGCCCCTTGGGCAACTCATCCACGATCCACAGCTGCCGCGGGTACTTGTAGGCCGCAAGCCGCTCTTTGGCGAAGGCGCGCAGATCGTCCACCGAAGCATCGGTGTCCGGCTTCAACGCGACAGCGGCGCCGACCTCCTCGCCGAGGTCGGTGTGCGCGATGCCGACGACCGCCGCCTCGGCTACCGCCTCGTGCTCGTACAGGGCCTCCTCGACCTCACGGGGGTAGACGTTGTAGCCGCCCCGGATGATCAGGTCCTTCTTCCGGTCGACGATGTAGAAGTAGCCGTCCTCATCGGTCTTGGCCATGTCCCCGCTGCGGAACCAGCCATCCGGGATGGCGTCTTCGGTGGCGTCCTTATTGCGCCAGTACCCCTTCATCAGGCACTCGCCGCGGATGGCGATCTCACCGACGTCGCCCTGATCGACCGGGTTGCCTTCGTCGTCGACGACCCGCATCTCCACCCCGCGGACCGGCACGCCGATGGAGCCGGGCTTGCGCTCCAGATCGGGCCGGTTGAACGAGGCAACCGGCGAGGTCTCGGACAGTCCGTAACCCTCCAGCACCATGCAGCCGAAGGTCTCCTCAAAGCTGCGCATCACCTCGCCCGGCATGGCCGAGCCACCCGAGATGCAGGTACGCAAGCTGGACACGTCGTACGACTCCGCATCCGGAGCGTTCAGCATGGCCGCGTACATGGTGGGTACGCCCTCGAAGACGGTCACCTGGTCACGTCCGATCACCTCGAGCGCCTTGGTCGGGTCGAACCGGGGGATGAGGGTGAGGCAGGAGCCGGTGGCGACCGCAGCGTTCAGCCCGCAGGTCAGACCGAAGCAGTGGAACAACGGCAGACAGCCCATCACCACGTCGTGCGGCTCGAGGGTCACCAGTGTCTCGGCGGTCAGGGCGGCGTTGGTGATCATGTTGGCCTGGGTGAGCTCGGCGCCCTTGGGTTGCCCGGTGGTGCCGGAGGTATAGAGCAGCACCACTGTGTCCTGGTCGTCGCGGTCGACGACGTCCTGGTCCGGCTCATGCTCGGCAAGCAGGTCACCAAAGCTGTCCGGGTCGACGGTGATGCAGTCGATACCAACATCGTCGGCGGCCGTGCTGGCCTCGTCGGCCATCTGGTGCCAGGCGAACACCACCGAGGTGCCGGAGTCCTCCAGGTAGTACTTCACCTCGCGAGCCTTGAGCAGCGGGTTCATCGGCACGACCACAGCACCGGCCGCTACTGCGCCGTAGAAGAGGATCGGGAAGTGCGGCACGTTGGGCAGCACAAGCCCCACCCGGTCGCCGGGGCCGATGCCGCGGGCCTTCAGCATGGCGGTGACCCGCTGCGCGGCGTCTTGCAGCTCGGCATAGGTGAGCACAGCGTCGTCGAGCCGGATGGCCGGTCGGTCTGCGTGCTGGTCAGCGGTCTTGGTCAGGTTGTGCGCGAGAGTTGCCACGTGCTGCCTCCCCAGGGGATGACTGTGTGCGAGCGTCGATGCCGGGCGTGTCGCCGACACGTGTGCAGTGCATCACATGCAATCACGAGAACGGTTATCGCGCGAAAACGGGGCTCGCCTGGCGCACCTCAGGCGTCGACGGGAACCGCCAGCATTGACTCCAACGCCAGCTCGACCATCTCGCCGAAGGTCTGCTCTCGCTCCTCAGCGGTGGTCTCCTCGCCGGTGACGACGTGGTCCGACACGGTGCACAACGCAAGCGCCCGCCGGCCGTACCCTGCCGCCAGGGTGTACAGCGCGCTGGCCTCCATCTCCACCGCGACCACACCGTGCTCCACCAGGTGAGCGGTCAGCTCGGCGCGGGGGTGATAGAAGGAGTCCGAGGTAAAGACTTGACCGACCACCGGCGCGCCCCCACGCGCAACGACCGCGTCGTAGGCAGTGCGCAGCAGGTCGAAGTCGGCCGTTGCGGAGTAGTCGAAACCGTGGAAGCGGTGCCGGTTCATCGACGAGTCGGTGGCTGCGCTGATAGCGAGCACCACGTCGCGCACCTTCAGCGTCTCGGTCAGCGCGCCGCACGAGCCGACACGGATCAGTTGCTGGACGCCGTAGTCACGGAATAGCTCGTTGGCGTAGATGGCCATCGAGGGCTGGCCCATGCCCGAGCCCTGCACACTGATGCGCTCGCCCTGGTACGTCCCGGTGAACCCCAGCATGTTGCGCACCTGTGAGTAGCACTCGGCGCCCTCGAGGTAGTTGTCGGCGATCCACTGCGCCCGCAACGGGTCACCGGGGAAGAGGACTCGCGGGGCAACCTGGTCTGCCTGGGCGGCGATATGGATGCTCATGCCGCGAGGCTATCCGCCCTTCTGTGCCGTCGACCGACGTAGGGTCACCGCGTGCCCCGACCCGAGGATCGCGACCGGCCGCTGCCCTTTGGTCAGGCACCGTACGACCGGCATGCGGAGCGTCGCGCGGATCCCGACTGGTATGAGCACCTGGCGCGCGACCCGCAGGCCCGGGTGCTTGTGGTCGGCGACGACGTGGTCGCCACCGACGGTGGCCGGTTGCGTGTCCTGGCGCCAGATCAGGCCGTTGAACTGCTGGGTGTGACGGCGGAGCGGCTCTTGCTCGGGGCAGACGACGCTGGCCCGGTCGCGGCGCTGTCGGTGCCAAAGGTGCCCGCCGACCTGAACCCGCGACCCGTCCGCAGCGTCGTGACCGGGCTCGATGCGCTGCACGGGAGTCTGCTGGTGCACGCGTTGGGGCTCGCCAACTGGCATCGAACCCACCAGTTCTGCGCACGCTGCGGGCGGGCCAGCCAAGCCGAGGAGGCGGGGCATCGTCGGCGTTGTCCGGCCTGTGGAGCTCAGCATTTCCCCCGCACCGACCCCGCGGTGATCATGCTGATCACCGACGGCGACGACCGCGCCTTGCTCGGCCACTCACCGCAGTGGGCGCCGGGGCGCTTCTCCACCCTGGCGGGTTTCGTCGAGCCGGGTGAGTCGTTGGAGGACGCCGTGCGCCGCGAGGTCGCTGAGGAGACCGGCGTGCGCGTCGGCCCCACCACCTATGCAGGAAGCCAACCCTGGCCGTTCCCGTCCAGCCTGATGCTCGGATTCTCTGG
>JACCYS010000347.1 GCA_013696365.1 Nocardioidaceae bacterium | reverse complement strand
ACCACAACCGACACCACAACCGACACCACAACCGACGCCACGACCGGCCCCACGACCGGGCCGTCCCCAAGCGCGGCCGACGAAGCAAAGCCGACAGAGTCGCCATCCAGCAGCGAAACGACACTCGCACCCAGCCCGGACGACGGGTCCGCCGCTGACCTGACGAGTGACGATCGTTCGGAAGAACCGACCGAGTCGACAGTCTCCGACCCTGACCAGCCGACGACCTCGGCCCCAACGCAGGAGTAAAAGCGAGGCCCCGAATCCTCCGGTGCCGCGCGCGACCGCCCCGTGGAGCTTCTGCTCGAGCGTCGTGCGCTCAGTCAGACGAATACGTGCTGTCGGTGCACCAGCAGGTCATACAGGGTCTGCTGAATCGTCTCGCGCACCTGATCGGTCAGGTTGAACACCAACATCGGGTCGTCTGCACCGCTCTCGGCATAGGTATCGGTGCGGATCGGCTCGCCGAACTCGATCACCCACTTGCTCGGCAGCGGCACCAGACCGAGCGGACCGAGCCAGGGGAAGAACGGTGTGATCGGAAGGTAGGGAACCCGCAGCAGTCGAGCTAAAGCAGGCACGTTGCCGACCAGCGGATACGTCTCCTCGGCGCCCACGATGGAGCACGGCACGATGGGGACTCCTGTACGGATCGCAGCCGAGACGAAGCCTCCCCGCCCGAAGCGCTGCAGCTTGTATCGCTGCGAGAACGGCTTACCCACACCCTTGAATCCCTCGGGCCACACGCCCACCAACTCGCCCGACTGCAGCAAGCGCTCGGCATCCTCGCTGCAGGCGAGGGTGACACCCGCTTTTCGTGCCAGCTCGGAGACCAGCGGCAGTGCAAACACAAGGTCGGCGCCAAGCGAGCGCACGTAGCGACCGGCGTGATCATGCACCACCACCGCCGTCATCAGCGCATCGAGCGGGACCGTCCCTGAGTGGTTGGCAACGAGCAGGGCACCGCCCTCGGCGGGAATGTTTTCGATGCCGCGAACCTCGATCCGGAACCATCGCTGCGCCAGTGGGCGCAACAGCGACATGAAGACCGCGGAGGTCAACTCGCGGTCGAAGCCGAGATCGTCAATGTCGTAGTCGCCGGTCAATCGTCGGCGTACAAACGCCAGCGCAGCAGCAACGCGGTCGCCACCACCGCCGTCCCTGGCCGGTTGTGCAACATCGGTGCTCGACGCGTCCGCAGGATCGTCTGTGGAGGTGTGCCGGGGTGACTCCGGGGGTGTGACGCGACGAATGCGCGCGACCGCTGGGGCGTCCGGACGCTCAGCTTTGGGTGAGCGCTTGGGGCGGGTAGGCGCAAGTGATCGGGCGGCCTGGCTGGGGGTGGCGTTCTTACTGCCACGGCCCGGACGGCCTCTGGTCCCCAACGGCTCACCCAGCGGAATCACCTCGGCGTCTGCCATCGCTTCACCTGCCCCCGGTCAGGCTGGCCAGCAACGCTTGCTCGGCCTGGCGCACCCGGTCGGCGCCAACCGGGCCCTGCCCTACCTCGGTGGCAAAGTCCGTCAGCGTGCGCGCTGTCGACCATCGCGGCGCCCAGCCAAAGCTGGCCTGAACTGCCGTTGTGTCTACGACCCGCCCATGGGTGAGCAGATCAACCACATCGGGCGCTAGGTCGACCCGGCTGGTCCGACGCAGGGCCTGTCCCGCGGGGCCGAACCCGATGGCAGGCAGCGCGACCCAGAGCTTGCCCAGACGGCGGACCGCTTGGGACAGCAGCAGGACTCCATGGCCGGCGACGTTGTAGGTGCCGGGTCTGTGGTGCGTGACGGCCCGCTGGACGATGTCCAGCGCATCCTCGGCATGCAGCAACTGAAGCCGCGGGTCGAACCCAAGCACGCGCGGGATCACCGGCAGCCGGAAGTAACGACCGAGCGGCGTTTCGAGCCGGGCGCTGAGCAAGTCGGCGCACCGCAGCACGGTGACGGCTATGTCGGGACGGCGGCGGGCAAAGCCGCTCAGGTAGCCCTCGACCTCGGCGCAGTCTTTGGCGTACCCGGCTGTGGGTGGGCGTTGTGGCGGGGTGTGCTCTCCGAACACCGCCGGGTCCCGAGACGACGACCCATACACCCCTGTCGATGACTTGAGCAGCACCCGCCGCAACCCGGGGGCGCGCTGGCAGGCGGCCAACAACTGCATGGTGCCGATGACATTGGCCTCCTTGGTGGAGACTGCACCGCCGAGGCGGCCGCCACTGGCGTACACCCCAAGGTGCGCGACGGTGTCGACGTCCTCGACGGCCAACACCTTGGCGATCACCGGGTTACGGATGTCGGCGCGCACGAAACGGACGCCGGCGAGTTCACCTCGAGGCGGCAACACATCAACGCCGACGACCTTGTCCACAGCGGGGTCGGCAGCGAGCCGACGGGCCGTCTGCGATCCCAACTGCCCCGCCACCCCGGTGACGAGCACGACGCGCCCCATGCCAACCTCGCTCACCCGTGGCGCCTCCGCAGCGCCCGTCTCAGTTCGGTCACCCTAGCCGTGCGTGCCCTCATCGAGGCACCCCTCAGCTATAGCGTCACTTGCCGGCACGACGACGCTGAATGCGCGTCTTCTTGAGCAGCTTGCGGTGCTTCTTCTTCGCCATCCGCTTGCGACGCTTCTTGATGACAGAACCCACGGTTCACCTTTCGAGATATGACCGGCGCGATCATGCTGACATGCCGAGACCGTGAGAGCCTACCCGCGCCGCCAGCTGGGCAGCGCCTCGCCTGCTAGGCGTACTAGACCGATCACCCGGTCTGGAAGTAGGACTTGCGCAGGTACTCGTCGACGGCCGGCTCGGGGACGCGGAAGGAGCGACCGACCCGCACCGCCTCGAGCTCACCGGAGTGCACCAGCCGGTAGACAGTCATCTTCGACACTCGCATCCGGGTGGCGACCTCGGCAACGGTCAGAAACCGCACCGCGGACAAGCCACCGTCCTTGCCCTCCGCCATGGCGCACCGCACTCTCTGCACGGGACGCTCTTCGGCTTCCCCACCGAAGAATGGGCGTACGTGCTTGAGGGGAGGGTAGTGCCTGCTGGTGCGGGTGGGAAAGGGGTGAAGCCGCTGATGGGAGCCTGGATCAACCGAACGGACGATGTGCGAGCGGCTCCGACGCGGCGCAGCACGCGTCAGTGCAACGGGTCCAGGCCAAGACCGGGGAAGGCAGCAACCCGCGTCGCCTGCACCGATCGGTCCAGCCAGGAGGCGGGGTCGAATCCGTCCTGCCAGTCGCGGTAGGTCGCTTCGCACCCATCGGTCATCACCGTCGGGGGGCTCGTGCCAACCATCTCGCGGACGTACGTCCGCCACGACTCAGGCACCGAAACCTGCGGGTCGAGAGGCCGACCACCGACCACGGACAACAGATGCGTCCAGGCGCGGGGCACCACGTCGGCGACGGAGTAGCCGCCACCCCCAGTGGCCAGCCAGCGGCCGCTGCACAGCTCGTGGGCCAAATCGTGCAGAGCAAGGTACGACGCCCGCTGGCCGTCGATGCTGAGCATCAGGTGCGCCAACGGGTCCGACATGTGTCCGTCACAACCGTGCTGGGTCACGAGCACCTGCGGACCGAAGGCTCTCAGCGCCGCAGGCACAGTGGCGTGAAAGGCACGCAACCAGCCGGCGTCCTCCGTGCCGGGGGGCAAAGCCACATTCAGAGCACTGCCCGGGGCTCCTGCGCCGCCGACGTCGGTCGGGGCTCCGGTGCCGGGGAACAGCGTCTGTGGTGTCTCGTGGATGCTCACAGTCAACACCCTCGGGTCTTCATAAAAGATGTGCTGCACCCCGTCCCCGTGGTGCACGTCAACATCGACATACGCCACCCGCTCCACACCCTGCTCAAGCAGCCAGGCGATCGCCACCGCGACGTCGTTGTACACACAGAAACCGCTGGCCATGCCCGGCATCGCGTGGTGCAACCCGCCGCAGACACTGGCGGCATGCAACTGCTCACCCGCGTGCACCCTCCGGGCGGCCTCCACTGTCGCAGCAACCACTCGGGCACTCGCCTCATGCATGCCGGCGAAGGTCGGGTTGTCATCTGAGCCAAGGCCAAAGCGCATAGCGTCGCGCTCTGGGTCGTCGCTGACGCGGCGGACCGCCGCGACGTACTCAGGGTGGTGCACCAGGTCGAGAAGTCCATCGTCGGCTGCCGGTGTCTGCACCTGGGTCACCATGTCGGGAATGACACCCAGTGCCCTGGCCAAGCGCATGGTCAACTCGATCCGCACAGGTGCCATCGGATGGTGCGGACCGAAGTCGTAGGCGGTCATGGCGTCGTCGTAGACCGAGCAAGACTCGCACCCGGGCGGCATGGGCGGACCCTACCGGGCTCACGGCAGCACAACGGCTGCACCCGTGCACCCTTGATTGGCGGCGGCTCGCCGAGCCTGCAATCAGATAAGCAGGGTGGCCGCTGCGCGTAGGCACAAGCCGACACCGACCACGATGACCAGACCGGCCGTGGCTGCCGGCAGTGCTTGGGCGATTCTGCCGGCCCAGCGCCAGCGACCGGTCGAACGGCGGCGGTTGGCCACCCGCTCGATGTGATCACGAGCGTAGGCCAACGCAACCCCGGTGCCGGTCAGTGCAACTGCCATGCCAATCCCGTACCCGACGACCAACAGCACGCCGAACCATGCTCGGCCGATGGCGATGCCGCCGAGCAGCACGATCAGAGCCGACGGTGCGGGCACCATGCCACCGACGAATCCGACCGCGATCAACCCGCGCGCGCCGGTGGTGGTCGACGGCGGGGTGTGCGTATGGGTGCC
>JACCYS010000343.1 GCA_013696365.1 Nocardioidaceae bacterium | reverse complement strand
CCACGGCGTGAGTTATGCGACCGGTCACTGGGGGCTGCCGGGCGGGCACGTCGAGTCGGGAGAGACCTTCGCGCAGGCCACCGCCCGCGAGACCTGGGAGGAGGTCGGCGTACACGTCGATCCTGCCACCCTCGAGCCGATCGGAATGTGCCGCTACGCCGATGCCGGGGTGTCTGGGCTCGACGTTTACTTCACCACGCGTACCTTCGAAGGCGAGCCGACACCAGTGGCCGAGTGCGACCAGGTCGCGTGGTGCCACCCCGATGAGCTACCAGAGCCCGTGTTGCCGTGGCTGCCCGCCGCACTCCAACAACATCTCGGTGGCGGCGCCTGGTTCAATGAGATGATCGGCAGTTAACACACCACCGACCGCACCCGATTTCCCCAGCGAGTCCATGCCCTCCCGTGAACCAGGGCTCCTCGGAGGTGGTCTTGGCCGTGGAGACGTACTCGGACGGCGCTCGTGTGCCGTACGGGTGGAACGAGGTCGGCATCGAGCAGGTCGCCGCACACCTCTACCTGCTGCACGAGGGCGCCACAGTTGCGGCCACCGCTGGTGCACAAGCGGACGCGCTCACGCAGGCCGTACGGCCGCCGCGAAAACGGTAGGCGACGTACAGCGACCGCCAGTGCGGTGATCAGGAGCAGACGGCAGTGCCCAGGCTCAGGGCGCCGATGCTTCGTGGCTCGCCCTCCTGGTAGAACACGTCGAGGTCGCTGATTGTGAAGCCGGCCCCGGTCAGCAGCTCGGGGACCGGTCGGGTGAGGTGGCATCCGCCAGCGAGCCGCTTCTGCCACGGCTCGAGCCGGCGTTGCCAGCGCTGCACTTCCTCGTCGGGGGCCAGGCCGTGCTCGACGAAGTGCAGGGTGCTGCCGGGTTTGAGCACCCGCCGCACCT
Organism: Nocardioidaceae bacterium; assembly: GCA_013696365.1. Lineage (GTDB taxonomy): Bacteria > Actinomycetota > Actinomycetes > Propionibacteriales > Nocardioidaceae > JACCVL01. Next base: position 2,286 of record JACCYS010000343.1, on the reverse strand, counting down.
CCAGCAGCGCCGCGTGCGCGTCGGGGATGGTGCACATCGTCCAGGTTGAGAGCGCAGTGTCGTGGCTGTTGTCAGGCAGCGGCAACGCTTGGCCGTCGAGCCCCGTGCGGCGGATCGGAATCGTGGTTGCGGCCAGCCGTCCACCGGCCAGCCTCCACCCGACGTCGGCCGGCTCGACCGCGGCGACGCGGCGCACCGACGGCGGATAGAACGGGATGTTCAGTCCCGACCCGAAGCCGATCTCGAGCACGTCGCCGGCCAGCCCCGCGCAAACGCGTCGTCGCAGCCTGTCGTTCCTCGCGGCGCCGCAGGCGACATTCATGAGACGGGGCACGACCTGGTCGCCGTAGAAGCCCATTTGACCCCCAGCTAGTCCTGCTGCCCTGGGGCGGCGGTGACGGTCAGCACGACGCGGGACCACGAGTTGTTGACGTAACCCTTGGGATTCCAGACGTGCTCCGGTGACTCCGGTTGTACCGCCGCAGCCGTGTCCCACGCCCGCGCGACGATCCCGGCCCGGCCCGGCTGCAGGGCGATTGTTTGTCGCCAGAGCCGCCAAGCCCACGGGCTCGCCTGTTCGTCGAGGTCGGCCTGCGCCCAGGTCACCCCACCGTCACCGGACACGTCGACCCGGGCGACGCCGCGACCACCCCCAGCGAAGGCATACCCGCTCACCTGCGTCGGGCCGGCGACGACCACCGAGCCGTCGTCGGGGCGCAGGATGGCGCAGTTGAGGGCGACCGGCCCCAGGGCGAACCCCGACCCGGGCGCAGCAGTATGGGGGTCGGCATCGGCAGGCTGCAGGCGATACGCGGTGGCCTGGAAGTAGTTGGCCGAGGGCTCTGCCTGGGCGGTGACCCGCTGCACCCACTTGACGCTGCGCGCCCCGATATAGCCGGGCACCACCACCCGCACCGGGGCGCCGTGCACCGTGGGCAACGGGGCCCCGTTCATCTGCCAGGCCAACAGCACCTCAGCGCCCATCGCCTTGTCGATCTCGATCGAGCTGCCGTACGCCTGCGGCGGCTCGGCGTCGTGGGCCATGTCGGGCGCCGCGAAGGCCACATGTCGGGCCTCGGCGGCTACCCCTCCCGTGTCCAGCACATCAGCCAGCGCCACCCCGGTCCACTCCGCCGTCGACGTTGCGCCTGGCCCCCACGGATGCTCGCCGGGGATGTCGCGGACCGCCAGCAATCCCGCTCGGCGGTTGCCGGCGCACTGCAAGGTGGCAACCACGGTGCGCCGGTCGAACCGGTCGTGCAGGTCGTCCAGCGACAGCTCCATCTGGCGGTCAACCAGGCCATCGACCCGCAGCCGCCAGGTCGTCGGGTCGAGCCGCGGCACGGCACCATGGTTGCGGGTATAGAAGGTGTCAATGTCAGTCAGCACCTGGTCAGTGAGCGCATCCTGCGGCGGCTCGGCGTTGTAGGGGTCCGGCTCGTGCACGACCATGTCGCGGCGCTTGCCCCAAGCATCCATCGCGCGCCTTTCGTCGTCGTGTGCTGAGCGCACGATGCCCGACTAGACGGCGGTGCCGCCACTCATGTCCGGCCAGCGTGCCAGCCTATCGACGTGCCAGCCACCGACGCGGCCCGCACTCTTCGCGCCAGTGATCGACAGCGGGGCCGTGCCGGTCTGCACCCAGCCGTTCGGGCTCCAGCGGAACCGCTGCTCCTCACCGGTGAACACCTTGGACGCCCCCCGGCGCAGGACAGACTGCAGCTGCAGCCGCACCTCGCCGCCGACAACGGTGCGGGTCCAGCCCAGATAGCCGTTGAAGAAGGCGTCGACCGGCCACTCCTCGCCGTAGATGCCGGCCGGATTGTCCATCACCTGCAGACCGCCGGCGCGATAGGTGAGGACGGTGAGCATCGACGTATGCGCCCCCCGCTGGGTGCCGATGAACAGCTCCGCCCCGGGGTTGCCGTCCAGCGGCGCTGCCCCGTGCCACTCCCCACGTGGCCAGAGCTTGGTGGACAGTTGGCGGGTCAGCCGGTCACCGGCGTTGGTCTGCACGACGATTCGACCAACGTCGGCGCTGCGTGCCCGGTAGTACACGGTGTCGGCCTTGCGGTCGCCGTCGACATCGATGCGTGCGACCACACCGTCCGGCTCCTTCTGGGGAGGCTTCCCGCGACTGTCCGATACCGCCTGGTCTGGGCTTGCGTCGGCCTCCGCTTCGGAGCGGTCAGCGCAGGCACTGCTGCCGACGCCGAGCAGCAGCACGACCAGCAGGGCGCCGACGTTGCGGGGCCACCAGTGCGTGGTCTGGGTCTTGGGCATGGT
>JACCYS010000338.1 GCA_013696365.1 Nocardioidaceae bacterium | reverse complement strand
TGCACCCGTCGGGGGTGGAGCAGTCTCTGGTGGCACACCTCCCTGTACCCCGCTGCGACACCGAGCAACGCCCCGGAACCCTGCCATCTGGGTGGCATCAGTCGGGGTCGGGCACATCCAAGGTCTGACCGATCTGCACCGCAGAACCGTCCAGGTGGTTGGTTTGGCGGATCTCATAGACCGCGTCGCGTAGGTCGCCGCGCGCACCGCTCGCCCCGGCGACATCCCATAGCGTCTGACCTGGCTGCACGGTCACCTGCTGCATGCCCGCGGCCCGGCCGGCGTCTCCACTGGCCAGCACAGCGGACGAGGCAACCACCATGGCCGCCAGCAAGGTGGGCACGACGACCAACAGCAGGACCAATCGGCCGCGTCGGGTGAGGCGCAGGTGGCCGGGGCCCGGGCGCCGGCTCGTCATCGTCGTACTCATCGTCATCTCCCACTCTGGTCGGCTGGCTCGAGGGAGCCCGCCAACACCTGTCTAGCCGCGGCCACCGACAGTCCGCCCGCGCGAGCGGCAGATCCGGCAGTCACTGGTGTCGAACGTGCGTTCGATTCGAACATGTGTACGAGTGAACACCCGACCGCCGACAGTTGGCAAGTCAGAGTTCGCACACGTGTTCGAATCGTGACCTTGGGTCGCACCAGCAGCCGCCAACGACGAAGCACCCCGCGATCACCGTGATAGCGGGGTGCTTGAGGGGCACAGTTGCTGCCGTGCGTGCCGGTCACCACCGGCCGCAGGCTCAGCTGAAGCGGTTCCTGATCCCTTGCCGGACCTCGTCGGGACGCTGCTGCTCGCCGGCGAAGGCGCTGACGAGGATCAGCAGCCCCGTGAGCGCCGGTATGCCCCACTGCAGGACGGACAGCTGCTGCTGGGCGCTGGCAGTCTCCGACGGCGTACGTCCCGACGGCTGGGTGGCCGACTCCACTGGAACGTCGATCTCCTCGGACACCTTCTGGCCCATCATGCGCGCGTAGGCGGTAGCACCCAGGGCGGCCACGGTCACCCCGGTCTTGACCATCGCCATCGTCGCGACACCCTCTTGGGTCGCCAGCCGCGAGCGGTTGGCCAGCAGCAGCCCGACGCTGCCGACCAGATGGCTGCCGATGGCAGCGGCGTTGACCGGCGTCCAGGCATCCCAGCCCGCGTTGGCCACCCGGCCGCTGGACTCCTTGGAGTCGGCCTGACCGGACGCGGGGTTCAGCGCCACCGCGTTTGCCAAGGTGCCACCGAACCACGCAGCTAGGCCCAGGTCGTGCAGGGAGCGGGACAGGGTGTTGCGAGCCATCTGTTGGCCTCCGAATGATCGACGAGTGGGTTACCCCATTGTCGCGTACCCACGGCAACTCCGCTCAGACACAACGTGCGCCCTGCGGCACACTGGGCGCGACACGCCATTCGAACAGGTGTTTGATCCCCGGACATTGCTCGCACTAATCTTCGATCAACACCCGGGGGTCGTCCCGGGCAGGACCGGTGAGGCGGCAGGCATGGCAGGCAAGCAGCGCAGTGCAGCGAAGGTGGCCGAGCTGCCGGACGGCCCGGCGGACGCAGCCGGGCTGACCCCTCGGCAACGGCGGGTGCTCGAAGTCATCCGTGCGGCCCTGCAACTGCGCGGATATCCACCGAGTGTCCGCGAGATCGGCGAGCAGGTCGGGCTGACCAGCTCGAGCTCCGTCGCCCACCAGCTCAAGACCCTGGAGTCGAAAGGCTTTCTGCGGCGTGACCCACACCGCCCCCGCGCACTTGAGGTGCTGATCCCGGCCACCGACTCGACCCCGGCCACCGTCGCGGCGCCAGCCCCATCGACGATTGACCGGGCGGCGGTCGACCGGGCTGCAGAGAGCAGCAACGAGGCCAGACCGGCCGCCACGTACGTCCCTGTGGTCGGTCACATTGCTGCCGGCGGTCCGATCCTCGCCGAGGAGCGGGTTGAAGAGGTGATGCCGCTGCCGCGCCAGCTGGTCGGTGACGGGACCCTGTTCATGCTGCAGGTCCGCGGTGACTCGATGGTCGATGCGGCGATCTGTGACGGTGACTTCGTCGTCGTCCGGCAGCAGCCCGATGCCGAGAACGGTGAGATCGTCGCTGCGCTGCTCGACGACGAGGCGACGGTCAAGACGCTGCGCCGGCGAGAGGGCAGGGCGTGGCTGATGCCGCACAACCCGGCATACGAGCCGATCGACGGCACGGATGCCTCGATCCTCGGCAAGGTGGTGGCGGTGCTGCGCCGGGTCTGACGGGCTAGTAGGTAGCCAGTCGAGTGCTGGGCACTGTCAGTTAGCGGCCAGTCGACGCAATGCGCCCAGCACCAGCTCCCGGTCGGTGGTTCTCCACATCGGTGGCAGCGAGGCAGCCAGGAAGCGGCCGTAGCGGGCGGTGACCAGCCGCGGGTCAAGCACTGCGACGACCCCGCGGTCGTCGTCTCGGCGCACCAGGCGGCCGGAGCCCTGCGCAAGCAGCAGAGCTGCGTGGGTGGCTGCGACCGCCATGAACCCGTTGCCGCCGTGCCGTTCCACGGCCCGTTGACGTGCCCCCATCAGTGGGTCGTCGGGCCGCGGGAACGGCACCCGGTCGATGATCACCAGCTGGCAGGTGCGACCGGGGAGGTCCATTCCCTGCCACAGACTGAGAGTCCCGAACAGGCAGGACCGCTCCTCATCGACGAACCGACGGGTCAGCTCAGACAGTTGCGCGTCACCTTGACACCACACCTCGAGGTTCGGCAACTGTCCGCGTACGTGCTCAGCGGCTGTCTGCGCGCCGCGTCGAGAGGAGAACAAGCCGAGGGTGTGACCTCCTGCCGCTGCGACCAGGGCAGTGATCTCGTCGAGCTGGTCGCCGACAAGGCCGTCGCGGCCCGGAGTGGGAAGGTGCTTGGCGACGTAAAGGATGGCCTGCCGTCGGTAGTCGAACGGGGAGCCCACGTCGAGCGCACGCCACGAAACCGGCTCGACGGCATCCGCCCAGGGCAGATCGCTGTCATCATCGGCCGCGGGTTTCGGACTCGCTGGCGCGCCCGGCGCACCCGGGGTATCCGCTGCCGCGGCCACGTCCACGCTGGTGGAGTCAGCGTGAGCGTCCAGCCGCTCATCTCGGCGTAGGCCTACCGAGGCGGCAAGCGGCTCGAACTCGCCGCCGAGCTGCAAGGTAGCGCTGGTGAGAACCACCGTGGTGCGGCCGAAGAGCCGCTCCCGCAACGAGTGCGAGACGTCGAGCGGAGCGATCCGCAGTTCGTTGCCGCCACGGGCACGGTCCCGCTCGACGACCCAGAGCACGTCGCTGGCCGACGCCAACGCCATCCGATCGGCAACGCTGCGGACCTCCTCAGCAGCGGCCCGCGCCTGCTGACGGGTGGCATCGGAGTCGCCCGCTTCGCCGCCGGACGGGCTGCCGAAGGCGGACAGGGCGGCACGGGCTGCCTCACGCACCGAGGTCAGGGCGTCGACCAGGGCAGCGGGGAAACGATCCAGCCTGCCGCCGGGCATCTCGGCGACGAGGTCACGCAGGGCGTCACCGGCGTCGGCCAGGTCGCTGGCGGCCTGTGCGCCGTCGTCGCTGCCGGTGGCGCGCGCACCGGCGCGCACCCTGCCAGCCGCTCGGTCGACCATCGCGCCGGACAGTTCCTTGGTCGACGCCTGCGTCACCCGAGCAACCAGCTCATGCGCCTCATCGATGACCACGGCGTCGTGCTCGGGCAACATCGGCACCCGATCAATCGCGTCGATGGCGAGCAGGGCATGGTTGGTGACCACGACCTGGGCCTGCATGGCGCGCTCGCGCGAGCGCTCGGCAAAGCACTCGCCGGCGTACGGGCAGCGCTGGGCACCCAGACACTCGCGGGCGTGTACGGACACCTGTGCCCACGCCTTGTCGGTGTGCGGCGGCGCGGTGTCCCGGTCACCGGGGCCGGTGCTGTCGGCCTGCTGCTCCGCCCACTCGCGCAACGCCACCACCTCACCACCGAGGGTGCCCTTGGGCACCTCGATCAGGGCACCGGTGTCGTCCGGCGTGCCCTCGCGCACCCGGTGCAGACAGGCGAAGTTGCTGCGGCCCTTCAGCACGGCGTAGGGGATCCGCCCCCCGGGCGCAGCGTCGCCGCCCTCGCCCTCGCTATCACCCAACTCGGTCGACGAGCCGGCGACGAGCGCGGGCAGGTCACGCTGCACCAACTGGTGCTGCAGCGCCAGCGTTGCGGTGGCGACCACCACCGGTCTGTGGTGCAGCAGCGCGGGCACCAGGTAGGCCAAGGACTTGCCGGTGCCGGTGCCGGCCTGCACGAGCAGGTGCTCGTGGTCGCGCAGGGCCGCCGTCACCGCCTCGGCCATCTGCAGCTGCCCAGGACGGTGCGATCCGCCGATCGAAGCCACCACCGCCTGCAACACACGACTGACCGCAGCGGGGGCGTCGATGTCGGCGGGCACACCGGCACGCTATCCGCCTGATGGCCTGGCTCGCCCGGGCTGTCCACAGGCCGGCGAGCGTTCTGCTGCGCAGCCGCTAGGCGGTGGCGGCCGGGCTCGCTTGTGGGCTGGCGTACTGCTCCAACGCGCCCGCCAGCCCGGCGTGCACACGGGCCGTCAACGCAGTCCCGTCACCGGTGTGCTCGAGCGCCAGCACCTCACCGTGGGTGTGTACCTGGTGCAGCAGGTCCCCGCGCTCGTACGGCAGCAGCACCCGCACCTCGACCTGGGGGCGCGGCAGGTCCTGCTCGATCGCGGCCAACACGTCGTCGATGCCGGCACCGGTGCGGGCCGAGCACACCACCGCATGCGGCTCCCGCGCGCGCAGCCGGGCCAGCACCATCGCATCGGCGGCATCAGACTTGTTGATCACCACGATCTCGGGCACCTGGTCGGCGCCGATGGCGGCCAGCACCTCCCGTACCGCAGCCAGCTGCCCCTCCGGGTCCGGGTGGGAGCCGTCGACGACGTGCAGCACCAGGTCGGAGTCGGCCACCTCTTCCAGCGTGGAGCGGAACGCCTCGATCAGCTGGTGTGGCAGGTGGCGGACGAACCCGACGGTGTCCGACAACGTATAGACCCGCCCGTCGGAGGTCTGGCTGCGCCTCGTGGTCGGGTCGAGGGTCGCAAACAGGGCATCCTCAACGAGGACGCCGGCACCGGTCACGCGGTTGAGCAGCGACGACTTGCCGGCGTTGGTGTAGCCGGCGATGCTCACCGCCGGCACCTCGCGGCGCTGCCGCTCGGCCCGCTTGGTGTCGCGCGTCGTGCGCATGACCTTCAGCGACTGGCGCAGCTTGGCGATCTTGGTCTTGATCCGGCGCCGGTCGGTCTCGATTTTGGTCTCGCCCGGTCCGCGACCGCCGATCCCGCCGCCTTGCATACCCACCCGACCGCCCGCTTGACGCGACAGGTTGCCACCCCATCCGCGCAGGCGTTGGGTCATGTACTGCAGCTGCGCCAGCTCGACCTGGGCCTTGCCCTCGGCCGACTTGGCGTGCTGGGCGAAGATGTCGAGGATCAAAGCGGTGCGGTCGACCACCTTGACCTTGACCCGGTCCTCGAGGTTGCGCAACTGGCTGGGGGTCAGCTCACCGTCGCAGATCACCGTGTCGGCGCCGGTGGCCTGTACGGCCTCGCGCAGCATCTCGACCTTGCCGCTCCCGATGTAGGTGGCCGGGTCCGGGCGCTGCCGGCGCTGCAGCAGCGCCTCCAGCACCTGCGAACCGGCGGTCTCGGCCAGCAACTTCAGCTCGGCCAGCGAGTTTTCCGCGCCACCGACGTCTGCCCCTGCCCACACCCCTACGAGTACCACCCGCTCGAGGCGCAGTTGGCGGTACTCGACCTCGGAGATGTCTTCGAGCTCGGTGGACAGGCTGGCGACCCGCCGCAACGCCTGACGATCCTCCAGGTCGAGCCCGTCACCGTCCGGCGCAGTCAGCGGCTCGGCCGCGGTGTCAGCGGGCTCGATCACGACGGCAACGTCGTCGTCCGCGTCGTCGGGACCGTACGGGTAGGCGCTAGTCATATGCCTCATCTCAACGTTGACGGCAGGGCGGGTGTTCCGCGGCGCCATCCTCCTGCACACCGATGCTGCCACGGCCCGCGGTGGCAGACACCTGAGTTTCTGCTCGCGCCGACACGCTCACCGCTGAGACCACGACATCGTGCCCCGGGCGACTATCTCGGCGGGGCCGGTGAGCACCGCGTGCCCGTCCGGGCGAAGCGTCACGTCGAGCCGGCCCCCCGGCACATCGACCCGGTAGGTGGACGGCCGCGGCGGGGTGTCTGCGAGCCGCTCGGCGAGCACCGCCGCTGCGCAGGCTCCGGTGCCGCATGAGCTGGTTTCGCCGGAGCCCCGCTCGTACACCCGCATGCGGACGTGTTGCTCCCCCACCGCGGCCACGAACTCGACGTTGGCACCGTCGGGGTAGACGTCGGTGTCGTACGTCGGCGGTTCGGTCAAGGTCCCGGCATCGGCAACGTCGGCGACCTGAACCACGGCATGCGGATTTCCGGTGCGGACTCCGATCGCCGGCCAGGTGCGCTCGCTCGCTGTGACCACACTGTCCGGCAGACTGTTGGCGGGCCCCATGTCTACGCTCCACCGGCCGTCCGGCTCGCCGCATACCCTCAGCGTGCCGGTCCGGGTGCCGATCGGGGTGGCTTGGCCCGGCTCGGGTGAGCCGACAACATCGAGGAGGCCCTCCTCAGCGAGCCACTGCGCCAGCACCCGGATGCCGTTTCCGCACATCTCGCTGGTGGACCCGTCGGCGTTGCGGTAGTCCATAAACCACTGCGCGCCGTCGTCGACCGCCCGCCTCGCCGCCTGCACGCCGTGGACTGTCGCCAGCGACTCGGCGCGGACCACCCGGATGACCCCGTCAGCGCCGAGCCCGCGCCGGCGATCGCACAGCGCCGCGACCCAAGCGATCGATTCTGCCGCCGTGAGTGGGCCGTGCACGGTGCCGTCGGGGTCGGGCAGCAGCACGAAATCGTTCTCGGTGCCGTGACCTTTCGCGAATGCCCAGCCGGTCGCGTGGCCCGAGCGCGACTCGTTCAGTTCGCTGCTCATCGTCTTCAGCCTAGACATCAATGGTGCTGAGGATGTCGGAGCAGCGCGGGGTCAGTCGCTGCCGAGGACCTGCGCCGCGAGGTCGTCGACACCGGTCGCGGTCACCGCAGGCTCTGCGAAGAAGCTCGGCCACTCCCCCGGCTGGCGACGAACCCAGGCGGTGCGCAGGCCCATCGAGTGCGCCCCCTGCAGGTCCCACGGGTGCACGGCGACCATCAGCGCGTCGTTCGGCGACACCGCGCACTGCTCCAAGGCGTAGGCGTACGGGGCGGGGTGCGGCTTCCACGGCCCTACGTCCTCGACCGACAGCCGATGCTCGAACAGGTCGAGCACGTCAGCCTGCTCAAACAAGGCATCCGACATCCTGGTCGCACCATTGGTCAGAGGCACCAGCTGCACCCCCGCCGCGTGCAGACGCCGCAACCCCGGCGCAACGTCAGGGTGCATCGGCAGTGCCGGGAAACCCCCGAGCACGTGCTGCACGGACTCGTCGAGAACGTCGCCGCTGGCGCCGGACGCCACCAACCGCCCCCGCAGCAGCGCTGCCGCGATGTCGGCGAAAACCGGCGACTGCCCGACCATCGACAGCGCGAAGCCGTCGCGCAGCACCGAGGCGAACCAGGCTTCACGCTGCCCGGTAAGCCCGATGCTGTCGAATCGCTCGTCGAGCGGAGACAGATCAGACAGTGTCTCGTTGACGTCCAGCACACAGACCCGTGGCCGAAGATCGCTCATCGCGGCTCCACCACGGCTGCGTCCCCGCCCCCGCGACGGTCCGGCTCGGCGACGGCGACCAGCGTCCCGTTGCGCCGCAACTCGATCGCTGCCACAGCACCGATCTCGGACCCGCTGGTGCCCGGGTCACCGGGCGGAACGAATGCGTGCCCAAACTCGGACAGATCGCCACCGTAAAGGTCGATGAAGTCCTGCTCGGCCACCACCGAGCCGGTGTTCCGCTGGGTTGCTCGTGGTGCTGCGACGGCCTCGACCAGGTTCATGCCGAGGTCGAGGCGGTTGAGCAGCACCTGCAGCACGGTGGTGATG
>JACCYS010000336.1 GCA_013696365.1 Nocardioidaceae bacterium | reverse complement strand
CCCTCGACGTCGGCCAGATAGACCGCATAGCGGAAGTCTTCCGGCAACTGCGCCAGCGCATCCTTGACGTCAGAGTCGGGCAGGTGCTCCAGAGCCTCGACCTCCGCGGACTTGAGTCCGGAGCCGGTGTGTGCGGCCACCGCGGCCTGCTGCCAGTCCTCCAACTCCTCGGTCGGCTGTTGCAGTGGCTGCCGCTGTTTTTTGCGGTAGGAGTTGATGTAGGTGTTGGTGAGGATGCGGTAGAGCCACGCCTTGAGGTTGGTGCCGACGCGGAACTGGTGGAACGAGGCAAACGCCTTCGCGAACGTCTCTTGCACCAGGTCGTCGGCATCCGCAGGGTTGCGGGTCATCCGCAGCGCGGCGGAGTACAGCGGGTCGAGATACGGCAGGGCATCCCGCTCGAAGCGCGAGACGCGGTCCTGCGGCGACTCGTCCGCGTCGGCGCGGTCGGGATCGTCCCCGATCTCGGGGGGCTCTTGCACGGTGTCATTCATTGCCGCCCAGCCTAGCGGCGAGCCGGACAACCCGCGCTGGACCAGTTGGCCCCCCGGCCGACCGACGGTGAGCATCGCCTCTGGCTGCTGTCGCGACCGCACGTACGCCGGCGGGCCAGACGTCGGGCCTGTGTAGGTATGCACGCAGCATTTCAACGGCACCCACCGGTCAACTGTTCCCGACGTCGGTCCGGCTCACCGTTCGCCACACCCAACGCGCCGTCTGCTCGACGGCGCCTGCCAGCCCGTCGTGTCGGGCCTGTGCTCCACCATCGCGGACCCTGACTGCGAACCCGTGGTCTGCTCCGGGCACGCCGAACACGCTGATGTGGGCTGCGGCTGGCAGGTCGCCAGGCCCGCCGAATGTGTCCCGCTCGCCTTGGATCACCAGCGTTGACACCCCGGCACCGATCAGCTCGCCGGAGCGGTCCGGGCGGTTGGGACGAGACGCAGCCCCCGGCGGCCGCAGCGGGAAGGCAAGAGCCAGCACACCGCTGGCGCCGACCGCGGTGGCAGTACGGCAGGCCACGCGCGCACCAGCGCTACGCCCACCCACAACGAATGGCCGTGTCGGTGCCAGCTGACCGATGACAGCGACGAACGCCTCGTCGAGCACTGACGGCGCCGGAGCCAGCCGCCGACCCGCCACCCGCCACGGTTGCTCGACCAGCACCACATCGACCCCACTGTCCGGCAGGCCAGTCGCGACCGCACCCAGGTCGACGGCCTCGACGCCGCCACCCGCCCCGTGGCTGAGCAACACCGTCACGACGCTGGCGGCAGGGTTGCGCGCCCGGTGGATGGTGATCCGGGCGTCTCCGTGCGGCGTCGGCACCAGCGTTGGCTGGCGATCCGGTACTGCCGAGAGCCGGGTCAGCGGGCCACCTCGGCCGGTGGCAGCGGGTCCAGCAGGTGCGCGCCGTTGTTGCGCACCGAGTTGACCTCGGTGGACACCGGATAGGCCTCGAGCCGCCCCGGCGCAGCGGGCACCAGCAGGCCGACCAGCGCGTCGGTGGCCTGCGGCCGCGGGTCCAGCCAGTCGACCCAGCGATCCGGCTCGACTAGCAGCGGCATCCGGTCATGCAGGTGGCCGACGTCGTCCTCGGCGCTGGTGGTCAGCACGGTGCAGGTCCAGCGGTACGCATGCGGGTCGTCGTCGTTGCGCGCCGGGTCACGCCAGATCTCGTACAGCCCGGCCATCGCCAGCGAGCCCCCGTCTCGCGGGCGGATGAAGAACGGCTGCTTGACCGGCTTGCCCTTGGCGTTCCGCTGCTGGGTCTCGTACCACTCGTAGTAGCCGTCCGCGGGCAGTAGACAACGGCGCCGGGCGAACGCCTTACGGAAGGCAGGCTTGTCCGCCACGGTCTCGGTGCGCGCGTTGATCAGCCGGCTGCCGATCGATGGATCCCTGGCCCAGGACGGCACCAAGCCCCAGCGCAGCACGGCCAGCTGGCGTACGGCCGGCGCGTCCGGCTCGCCCCGGGGTGGCCGCGTGAGGATCGCCGAGACGGGGTCGGTGGGTGCCACGTTGTAGTTCGGCGCCGGATGCTCGGAGGCAGCTTGCTGGTTCGCGCCGCCGGGTCGGCCGAGCCCAGCAACATGATCAACCTCGAACTCCTCGACCAGGTCGTCCGGTGACCGGCTGGCTGCGTACCTCCCGCACATAGCGCCGAGCGTGCCACACCGCCACACCGTCGGCCTCACCGTCAGGCTGCCAGCCCAAGGCGACGATGATGCACTCGCAGCGCTCCGCCCCCCGAAAAGCATCAGCGCGTGTGCCCTGCCGTCGGCTAGCCTCGGTGCTGCACCATCCACCGGCACCGACGAGACCGAGTACAACAGCGATCACCGGAGCTCAGAGAGCCGCCCCTTGGCTGTGAAGGCGGTCTCCGGCCGCGGTCCGAAGACACCTCTGAGCCGGGCTCGACCAGAGGTTGATGCCGCTGCAGGCGGCGTCGACGAAGGTGTGGTGGCACGCGAGATCCCGCTCGCCCACACCTCGCGGGACGAATCGACTCGCAGGTGATCACGTGTCCACGCCCGCCGCCAACCACTCGGGCCAGCCGTCCGACAACGGTGCACTCGACAACGGTGTACACGACAACGATGTACACGACAACGGTTACACGACAAAGGTGCCCACGACGAGGGTGCGCAGCCGCGCTCGCTCGCCCGCGACCTCGGGACGCGCATCGGCACCGAGGTCACCATCTGTGGCTGGCGCCGTCGAGGGCTACCGCTGGCCAAACGACCTTTCTACACCCACCCACAGGCCAGCGACGCGCGCTGGTCCAACTCGCTCGACCTGCTGTTTCGCGGTGTCGAGCTGGTCACCGGTGGGCAGCGGCTGCATCGACACTCCGACTATCTGGCAGCGCTGGCCGCTCGTGGCTAGCCGCTGAAGCCATACGAGGCGTATATCGACACCTTCCGTCACGGGGTCCCTCCGCACAGTGGCTTCGCCATCGGACTCGAACGGTGGACGGCGCGGCTGGTGCGCGCCGACAACGTACGCGAGGTGACGCTGTTCCCCCGCGACCTGCACCGGCTGGCGCCGTGACCCCCTGGGCAGGGCCGGACGGGACACGATAGAAAGGGGCGCATGACGTTGATCCGCTCACTTGCCCGTCCGATGCTGTCCTCGATGTTCGTCGCCGGAGGCATCGACGAGATCCGCAATGCTGCCGCACTGGCCCCGGCCGCGAAGCCGGTGACCCAGCGGGTCGCGCCGCTGGTGGAGTCCCGGATCCCCAGCGCCGTGCCGCTGCCGTCCGACACCGCCGGCTGGGTGCGCGCTGACGGGGCACTCAAGGTCGCCGCCGGCCTGGCGCTCGCTACCGGGCGCTTCCCCCGCGTCGCCTCGCTTGTGCTGATCGGCAGCCTCGTGCCGACCACACTGACCGGGCACGCGTTCTGGAAAGAGAACGACGACCAGACAAAGGTGTTGCAGCGGCAGCAGTTCTTCAAGAACGTGTCGATGGCCGGTGGGCTGCTGATCGCCGCGGTCGACGTCGAGCCTTCGGCTCGCGAGCGGATGGAGATCGCCGCCCGCCGCGTCAAGCGCAGGGTGCA
>JACCYS010000309.1 GCA_013696365.1 Nocardioidaceae bacterium | reverse complement strand
CAACGACGTCCAGCGACCGCTGCAGGACGAGTGCGACGGCAACCCCAACCTGCCCAACGAGCGCAGCAAGATCTTCATCAACAAGCGCGGTGACGGGTTCAAGTACGTGCGCGACTGGTGGGACTATCCCGCCGGACCGGGCACCGAATGCGCCGAGGTGCTCGACTACGACGGCGACGGCAACGACGACCTGTTCACCTGCCAGGCGCCCAACAGGCCCCCGCTGCTGTACCGCAACAACGCGAGCCAACGCCGCTTCATCGACGTGACGGACCGGCACGACCTGGCCGACGGGATCAGCGACGCCGAGGTCCGAGACCTGGACGACGACGGTGACGGTGACCTGGTCACCGCCTCGACCGCCGGGTACTTCTACCAGCCCAACGCCGGCGGGCACTTCGGTGCGCGTGTCCTGGTGGGGTCGGCGCTTTCTGGCACTGGCAACTCCGTCGAGGTGGGCGATGCCGACGGCGACGGCGACCTCGACGTGTACGGCATGGTGTTCGGCACCAGGACGACAAACTCGGACGACGTGCTGTACCTCAACGACGGCAACCTGAACTTCACCTCCGCGGGGGACGTGCCGTCGGCGTCGGGGTCGGCCCAGCAGGTCATCACCCTGGACCCGAGCGCCGGCCCGCGCGATGCGTTCCTGGCGCTGAACGGGTTCGGGCGTGACATCGCACCCGGCCTGATCCAGCTGATCCGCATGGTCCCGGCCAACTGAGGGCTGCCCCTCGTCGCCGGACGTGACGCAGCCCCGGACCTCAGCAGGTCCGGGGATGCGTCAACCAGGAGCGGGTAGGCGTCAGTGGCTGTGGCCGTGCCCGCCGGCCGCGCCGTTGTCCTCGTCCTCGGCCGGCTTGTCAACGACCAGGGTCTCGGTCGTCAGCAGCATGGCCGCGATCGATGCCGCGTTGGCGAGTGCCGACCGGGTCACCTTGACCGGGTCAAGGACGCCCTGGGAGACCAGGTCGCCGTACTCGCCGGTGGCGGCGTTGTAGCCGGTCCCGGGGCCGCCCTCGCGGACCTTCGACACGATGACCAGGCCTGGCTCGCCGCCGTTCTCGGCAATCCAGCGCAATGGCTCGACCGATGCGCGGCGGACGATCTTGACGCCCGTCGCCTCATCACCGGACTTGCCGAGGCCGTCGTCCAGACAGGCCGCGGCGTGCACGAGGGCGGAGCCGCCGCCGGCGACGATGCCCTCCTCGATGGCTGCGCGGGTCGCAGAGACCGCGTCCTCGATGCGGTGCTTCTTCTCCTTGAGCTCCACCTCGGTGGCTGCGCCGACCTGGATAACGCAGACGCCGCCGGCCAGCTTGGCCAGTCGCTCCTGCAGCTTCTCGCGGTCCCAATCGGAGTCGCTGGCCTCGATCTCGGCCTTGATCTGCGCGACGCGGGCATCGACGTCGCCCTGCTCACCGCCACCGTCCACGATCGTGGTGGTGTCCTTGGTGACCGTGACCCGCCGAGCCGAGCCCAGCACCTCGAGGCCGACCTGGTCGAGCTTGAGCCCGACCTCGGGGGCGACCACCTGGGCGCCGGTGAGGGCGGCCAGATCCTGCAGCATCGCCTTGCGGCGGTCACCGAAGGCGGGCGCCTTCACCGCGACGGACGTGACCGTGCCGCGGATCTTGTTGACGACCAGGGTCGACAACGCCTCGCCATCGACATCCTCAGCCAGCACGAACAGCTGCTTGCTGGTCGCCGACACCTTCTCCAGCAGCGGCAGCAGGTCCGACACCGAGCTGATCTTGCCCTGGTGCAGCAGCACGTAGGCGTCGTCGAGGACGGCCTCCATCCGCTCGGAGTCGGTCACCATGTACGGCGAGATGTAGCCCTTGTCGAACTGCATGCCCTCGGTGAACTCGAGGTCGGTGCCGAGAGTGTTGGACTCCTCGACGGTGATGACGCCGTCCTTGCCGACCTTGTCGAAGGCCTCGGCGATCAGCTCACCGATGCGGGCGTCACGGGCCGAGATCGTGCCGACGTGAGTCATGTCCTGCTTGTCATCCACATCGCGGGCCAGCTCGCGCAGGGCGTCCGACACGGCTTCGACAGCCGCCTCGATCCCTCGCTTGAGCCCGACCGGGTTGGCGCCGGCGGCAACCGCCCGCAAACCCTCGTGCACCATCGCCTGGGCAAGCACGGTGGCGGTCGTGGTGCCGTCGCCGGCAACATCGTTGGTCTTGGTGGCAACCTCTTTGGCCAGTTGGGCGCCGAGGTTCTCAAACGGGTCGTCCAGCTCGATCTCACGGGCGACGGTCACGCCGTCGTTGGTGATGGTCGGCGCGCCCCACTTCTTGTCGAGCACCACGTAGCGACCTTTCGGGCCGAGCGTGACCTTGACGGTGTTGGCGAGCTTGTCGACACCACGTTCGAGAGCGCGCCGGGCGTTCTCGTCAAACTCCAAAATCTTGGACATGTGCAGGTGGTTCCCTTCCGGGGGATGCTGCGGGCGGTTCAGGCAAGCCCACCGCCCCGGTGCCCGAGCGGGCCGCCGGGGCGGTGGACATGGTGCTAGTGCTGTTGGGTCACTTGTCGACGACGGCGAGCACGTCGCGCGCCGACAGGATCAGGTAGTCCTCGTTGTTGTGGCTGATCTCGGTGCCGCCGTACTTGCTGAACACGACGACGTCTCCGACGGAGACGTCGAGCGGCACGCGGGTGTCACCACCCTCGTTGAAGCGGCCAGGGCCAACGGCCAGGACCTTGCCCTCCTGGGGCTTCTCCTTGGCGGTGTCCGGGATGACCAGGCCGGAAGCGGTGGTCTGCTCGGCGTCTAGCGTCTGGACCACGATGCGGTCCTCGAGCGGCTTGATATTGATCGACACGATGTCGCCTTTCGGGGGACGTGTGCACGTAGATACGTGAGCTTGCGGGCTGCAACCTGACCGCACGTCGTCGCGGGTGCCGTGCGGACGGTCGCTGGCACTTTCATGGTGAGAGTGCCAACACCGAATCTAGAACGCTGTTGGCACTCGGTCAAGCCGAGTGCCAGATGGTGGGGATCTGAGTGCGGCAAGATCGGCGGATGGACGCGGCGACGGTGCACCTGTTGACCGAGCAGGCGGGTCAGCGTCTGCTGGAGCTGATCAGCACTCACTGGACGTCCGAGACGGTTGACCCGCTGACTCTGGCGGCTCGGCTGCGCCGCGACCACAACGCCGACCTGGTGGCTGCGGCGATGACCGTAGTCGAGCTGCGGCGCCACGGCGTGCGCAAGCTGGGGGCGAATGCCGGTCGCCTCGTGATGGACCGGCCCGGGCTGGAGCAAGCCACTCGTACTTCAGTGGCCGAGCACCGAGCCGGCCGACTGGCGGAACTCGTGGCGGCCGCTGGAGCACGGCCACGGGTGGTCGACCTCGGGTGTGGCATCGGTGTGGACCTGATCGCGATGGCGCGCGCCGGGCTGCAGGTCACCGGCGTCGACCGGGACCCGTCCCGGGTGGCGATGGCACGGGCCAACCTGGCCGCGCTCGGACTGCCGGGGACGGTGCGGGTCGGGGACGTCACCGGCCCCGACATTGACCCGGCCTCGTTCGACGTGGCCTTTTGCGACCCGGCCCGCCGAGACGGCACCGGCCGGCGATTCGACCCCGGCTGCTGGTCACCACCGTGGTCGTGGATCGAGCGGCTGCTGGTGGCGGAGCGCCCGTTCGCAGTGGTGAAGACCGCGCCCGGCATACCGCATTCTTTGGTGCCGTCCGGAGTGCAGGCCGAGTGGGTCAGCGACGGCGGCGACCTGGTCGAAGCCGCGTTGTGGGGGGACGTGGCCAGACCCGCAGCTCGGCACAGAGCCACGCTTCTGCCAAGTGGCCACAGCTGCACCGACGCGGACCTGCCGGCCGACGATATCGGCACCGCTCCGATGGGGGCCTGGCTCTACGAACCTGACGATGCAGTGATCCGTGCCGGGCTGGTACAGGTGGCCGGTGCTCGAGTGGGCGGCCACCTGCTGGACCCGCACCTCGCCTATGTCACGTCTGACAGCCCGGTGCGCACACCGCTGGCGCGGGTCTACCAGGTGCTCGAGGAGGTGCCGCACCGGGAACGGGCGCTGCGGCAGGTGCTGCGGGCACGGGGTATCGGCAGCCTCACCATCAAGCGGCGCGGCGTCGAGGTCACTGCCGAGCAGCTGCGCCGCCGGCTGACTGCCGCGGGGGCCCTGCGCGGCGATCAGAGCGGCACGCTGGTGCTGACCCGGGTGGCTGGGCGCGGGTGTGCATTCCTGGTCGAGCCAGTCGCCAACGACCAGCCTCCGATGCGCTGAACACTGGAGACACCAGTCAGCATCTCGAAACACGCGCCTCAGAAGCGATTCCACGGCTGCATGCAACCTCGCGGGACTTTGACGCGTCTTGGGTGTGCGGGGCGGGACGCCCAACACGGGCAGCGCCGTGCTCGACGCGTCGAGCGGAACCATGGTCTGCGAGCTGAGCATCACGAACGACAAGAGTGACTGCGGGATCTTCACCGGCGAAGCGTGATGGTCCGCGGACCGGATGGTCCTCCTCGTGGAGACGAGCAGCCTGACCGCCTTGGTTCGCTGGGATGGTGGCGACGGCACGGTGCAGCTCGCCACCCCGGCTACCTCCTCCGCCGGCGTCGACGACTACGGGCCCGACCCGTATGGCCTCGGCTGACGGCGCCACCCTCCCGATCGGCGACTGGCCGCTCAGGCGACAACGGCGGTCACCGGCATCGCCGAGTCCGCTGGCAGGTCGAGTGCCGACGGTGCCCGGCCACGCTCGACCAGCTGGGCGCCGAGCGCTGCCACCATGGCGCCGTTGTCGGTGCACAGGCTGGGCCGCGGTACCCGGACGGCGACACCGGCCGCCGCGGCTCGCTCGACGACCAGGGTCCGCAGCCGGCTGTTGGCGGCGACCCCGCCGCCGATGAGCAGATGCTCGATGCCGTGGGCTTGGCAAGCGGCGACCGCCTTGCGGGTCAGCACGTCGCACACGGCCTCCTGGAATGCGGCGGCCACATCCGCCAGCGGCACCGGCTCGCCGGATCGCGCACGGGCGTCGACCCAGCGCGCGACCGCGGTCTTGAGCCCGGAGAACGAGAAGTCGAAGCGGTGCTGCTGCATATCTCGCCCGCTGGTGAGCCCGCGAGGGAAGGCGATGCTGGCCGGGTCACCGTCGCGCGCCGCAGCGTCGATGTGCGGGCCGCCGGGGAACGGCAGCCCCAGCAGCCGGGCGACCTTGTCGAAGGCCTCACCCGCCGCGTCGTCGATGGTCGCGCCGAGCGACTGAACGTCCTTGGTCACATCGTCGACGAGCAGCAGCGAGGAGTGCCCCCCGCTCACCAGCAGCGCCAGGCACGGCTCCGGCAGCGGCCCGTGCTCCAGCTGGTCGACGGCGACGTGTGCGACCAAGTGGTTCACCCCGTACAGCGGGCGGCCGAAGCCCAATGCCAGCGCCTTGGCAGCAGCGACCCCGACCAGCAGGGCACCGACCAGACCCGGGCCGCTCGTCACCGCCACCGCGTCGACGTCATCGAGCCGTACTCCGGCCTCGACGCAAGCCCGCTCGACCGTAGGCACCATCGCCTCGAGGTGTGCCCGGCTTGCCACCTCGGGCACCACACCGCCGAAGCGGGCGTGCTCATCGACGCTGGAAGCGACCGCGTCTGCCAGCAGAGTGTTGCCGCGCACGAGCCCGACCCCGGTCTCGTCGCAGGAGGTCTCGATGCCGAGCACGAGGGGTACATCCGGGCTGCCCACCGCGCCATCGTGCCAGACCTCGAGAGGGGTTGGCACTCTCAACCCGAGAGTGCCAAAAAGGAGGTGTGCACGGAGCCGCTCGCCGCGGTGGCAGGCGGCGCAGAGGATTCTCAACAGGAGGTGAGGAACCGTGCTTCGCTTCGACCCCTTCCGCGATATCGACCGGCTCACCGAGCAAGTGCTGGGCACCCAGGCGGGCTCAGCGCGGGCCCCTCGGTTCATGCCGATGGATCTGTACCGGTCCGGTGACCACTACGTGTTGCACGCCGACCTGCCGGGCATCGACCCCGGCTCCATTGATCTCAGCGTCGACGGCGGCAACCTGACCATTCGCGCCGAGCGCACGTCCCGTCCTGAGGAGTCGGTGCAGTGGC
>JACCYS010000266.1 GCA_013696365.1 Nocardioidaceae bacterium | reverse complement strand
AACCTCGCCGCCTACAGCCAGACCGACCCGCGGCGACTGCTCGGCTGGTCCACCGTCAGCCAGGTCGGCTACCTGCTGGTGCCCGTCGCGGTCGCCGGCCGCAGCGACCTGGCGTTGCCGTCGCTGCTGCTCTACCTCGCGGCGTACGCCGTGACCAACCTCGGCGCCTTTGCGGTGGTGGCGGCGCTGCCTGACCGGCGCACTCTGGCGTCCTACCGCGGCCTCGCCGGGTCGCGGCCCTGGCTGGCTGGTGCGCTGCTGGTCAGCCTGCTCGGCCTGGTGGGCACACCGCCGACCGCTGTCTTCGCCGGGAAGCTCACCACCGCGACCGCGGCCTGGGACGGCGGATTAGCCTGGCTGGCCGTTGCTGTGGTGGTCAACACGCTGGCCAGCCTCTTCTACTACCTGCGGTGGGTCATCCCGGTCTATCGAGCCGGCGAGCCCATCGAACGCTCCGCACGGGGGGCTTTCTCGCCGGCCCGGTGGGCGGCCGGCGCCGCCGTCATCGCCGGCACGGCAAGCGTGGCCCTGGGCATCGGGGCGGGCGTGGCGTGGGACATCGCCACCGGCCCGCTGGCGCGGTGACATCCGGATGCCGGCCTTTGGGCGCAGGGGACAGCCGAAACGTGACGCTGTCGTGATCGCCTCCGGCCAACCGGTGAGACGAGACTGGGCGCGTGCTGCCCGACTGGCGTACCCAGCGGGTGCTCGCCTGCGCGACGCTGGTCCTCACGGCGCTCGCCGGTTGCACCGACTCAACTGAACGGGGACCCGTCGAGCCAGTCGGCGGACCTGCGCCGACAACGAACACCTCGTCAGCGTCACCACCGGCTGTCGCCGGGCCATCGCTGATGCTGCCGCGTGCGGTGCACCGGGCGACGACGCTGGCCGACGGTCGGGTGCTGTTCACCGGGGGCTGCTCGACAGCGGGCTGCGGCGGGGTGGCCGACGCGGCGGTGACGAGCGTGTTCGACCCGGCCAGCGGCAGGATCGAGCTCGGCCCACAACTACGGCAGCCACGACTGAGCCATACCGCGACGCTGCTTCACGACGGCCGGGTCCTGGTGGTCGGCGGCTATCCCGGCGAGGGGGCGCCGCCCACCGCCTCGATCGAGCTGTTCGACCCAGACGGCGGCACCGTCTCCACCGCGCCACCCCTGCGGTTCGCCCGCGCCGACCACACCGCGAGCCTGCTGCCCGACGGCCAGGTGCTCGTGGTGGGCGGTCGTGGTGCCGACGGTGCGGCGTCGCGCACCGTGGAGATCATCGACCCGACGACAGGCCGGGTAACCAATGGCCCCGAGCTGCCGACGCCGCGCACCGCGCAGGTCGCGTCGACGCTCGAGGATCGCGTGCTGCTGGTCGGCGGCACGACGATGACCGACGCCGCCGTCGCAACCAGTCTGCTGCTCGACCAGAGCGCGATGCGCTGGACCAGCGGGCCCTCGATGCTGCGTGCACGGGTGAAGCACGCGGCGGTTGCACTTGCGGACGGTGGCGTGCTCGTGCTCGGCGGCGCGGCGGACGCCGAGAGTCGTGAGCGCTTCTCCGACACGGAGATCCTCGCGAATGGAGCACCACGGTTTCGTCGAGGACCGGACCTGCCGGAGGGCCGCTACAAGTTGACCGACGCCGTGGCGACACTGCCCGACGGTCGGATCGTGGTGGCCGGTGGACCGACTCTCGAGGTGGTCGATGTCACCAAGGGGACGATTCGCTCCGTTGCGCCCCTGCCTGGCGGCGCGGATCGCGCCTTCCAGACCGTAAGCTTGGTGGCCGGCTCCCGGGTGCTCGTGGCGGGCGGCTACGACGCCGCGATCACCCCGACCGCGGCAACCTGGTTGATCCCGGTCAGCTGATCGCGGGTGGAGGACTGATGCGGGGCCTTCGCCAGCTAGCGCGCCGTCTACCGGGCCATCTACTGGGCCAGCTGCCGCGCCGTCTACCGGGCCATCTACTGGGCCCAGGGCGGGCGCGCGGGCCGGCGACGGACTACGACCTGGTCATCGTCGGCATGGGGTCGGGCGGGCTCGTCGCCGCGAAGTTCGCCGCCTCGCTCGGCCTCCACGTCGCCGCGGTCGAACGCGATCGGGTGGGCGGCGATTGTCTGTGGACCGGGTGCGTTCCGTCGAAGGCGCTGCTGGCCGCCGCCAAGGTGGCCCACCAGATGCGCACCGCCGACCGCTTCGGCCTGCCGCCAGCCGACCCCGACATCGATCTGGCGAAGGTCTGGGACCGCATCCGCTCTGTGCAGCAGGACATCGCGACCACCGATGACGACCCGGAGCGCTATCGGGCGATGGGCGTCGACGTCGTCTTCGGCGAGGCCAGGCTGACCGGCCCGCACGCCGTGGAGGTGGGCGGCCGCACCCTGACGACCCGGTTCACTCTGCTCTGCACCGGCAGTACGCCGGCGGCTCCACCGATAGCCGGACTGTCCGAGGCGGGTTTCCTCACCAGCGAGAACCTCTTCACCCTCACCGACCCGCCGCGCAGCTGCATGGTGATCGGTGGCGGGCCGATCGCCGTGGAGATGGCGCAGGCGCTCGGCCTGCTCGGCGTGCGAGTCCAGCTGCTGGAGAAGGA
>JACCYS010000245.1 GCA_013696365.1 Nocardioidaceae bacterium | reverse complement strand
TGGGATTGGATCTGCGACCGGCTCGATGATCCGAGCGTCGCCGAGCTGACCGACCGTACGCAGCGCCAGCTGACCTCAACCAACGCCTGGCTCGCGCAGCGCTCCCACCCCACCGGGGTCAGCTCTCGGTGAGCTCGCGGACCTCGCGGTAGCGCTCGTGCACGTGCGGCTCCGGGTCGGCATGCAGCGACTCGCTGAGCGGCACCTCCCACGCGGGTGGCTGATCGTCACCGCTCAGCGCCCAAGCGGCCTGGCGAGCCGCGCCGTTCGCGACGTACTCGTCCGGCGCCGGCACGACCACGTCACACCCCAGCACCCGCGGTGCCATGTCCTGAACCGCGCGAGACTTGGCGGCACCACCGATCAGCAGCACCCGCTCCACCGGCAGGCCCTGCTCACGCAGCGCCTCGATGCCGTCGGCGAGCCCGCACAGCAGCCCCTCGACCGCGGCCCGGGCGATGTTGGCGGGCCGGGCGTTGTGCACGCGCAGCCCGTGCACCGCGCCCGAGGCGCCGGGGCGGTCGGGGGTGCGCTCACCCTCGAGGTACGGCACCATCACGATCCCCTCGGCGCCGGAGGGCGCCGAGAGTGCGAGGTCGGACAGATCGGCGAGCTCCACGCCGAGCAGCTGTGCGGTGGTGCTGAGCACCCGGGATCCGTTCAGCGTGCAGACCAAGGGCAGCCGGTGCCCGGAGGCGTCGGCAAAGCCGGCGACGGTGCCGGTCGGGTCGGGGGTGACGCTGTCCGCCAGCGCGGACACCACTCCCGACGTGCCGATCGAGACGACGACGTCGCCGGAGCCGATGTCGAGCCCGAAGGCAGCGGCGGCGTTGTCACCCGTCCCGGCGCCGAGTACCGCCCCATCGGCCAGCTCGGTGGCGTGACCGACACCCTCACCGGCGCCGGCGACCCGCGGCAGCGCCGGTCCGGACTCCAGCGCCATCCGCAGCAACTCGTCGCGGTACTGCCCACTGCCCGAGTCGTAGTAGCCCGTGCCGCTGGCGTCGCCCGCGTCGGTGGTGAGGTCCGCCAGCACTGCCGCCCCGCCGCCAGCACGCAGCCGGGCGGTGAGCCAGTCATGCGGCAGCGCAACGGCCTCGGTGCGCTTCGCGTTGGCCGGTTCGTTGTCGGCCAGCCAGCGCAGCTTGGCCACCGTGAACGATGCCACCGGTACCACCCCGGTGGCATCGGCCCAACGCTGGCGCCCGGTCGACTCGTCGCCGTCGCCCAGCTCGGCGATCAGGTCGCGGGCGGCACTCGCCGAGCGGGTGTCGTTCCACAGCAGGGCGTCGCGGACCGGAGTCCCATCCCCATCCAGGGCTACCAGCCCGTGCTGCTGCGCACCGACCGCCACGGCTGCGACGTCGTCAAGCCCGCCCGCGTCTGTTGCCGCTTCCTGCAGCGCCTGCCACCAGTGCTCCGGATCGACCTCGGTGCCGTCCGGGTGCGGGGCACGCCCCTCCCGCACTAGACGGCCATCGTCGGCGTCACGGACCACGACCTTGCACGACTGGGTGGAGGAGTCGATCCCGGCGACCAGCATGCCCTCAGTCTGGCACTGTGCGGACCCGGGCGTTTCACCCTCTGGCCGTTCGGGTATGAACAGGTGTGGCCGCCGCGCTTGACATCGCCGACCAGACCGCCGATGCGATCGTGATCGGCGGCGGGCCCAACGGCCTGGTGGCCGCCAACGCCCTCGTCGACGCCGGCTGGGATGTCGTCGTCTGCGAGGCCAACGCCGAGACCGGTGGCGCAGTCCGGACAGCCGAGGTGACCGCGCCGGGCTTCGCCAATGACCTGTTCAGCGCCTTCTATCCGCTGGCCGCGGCCTCCCCGGTGATACAGGGTCTAGACCTGCACCACCACGGGCTCGAGTGGGTGCGATCACCCAGCGTGCTGGCGCACCCACTGGACGGCGGCCAATGCGCCACCCTGGCCGACTCGGTGGACGACACCGCGGCCAGTCTGGAGACCTTCGCACCGGGCGATGGCGACGCCTGGCAAGAGATGTTCACGCACTGGCAGGCCATCCGCGACCCGCTTCTGGATGCCCTGTTCACGCCGTTCCCACCGGTCGCCGCAGCCACCCGGCTGTTGCGCCGGCTGGGCGTCGCCGGTGCCATCGACCTGGCCCGGCTGGGGGCGATGCCGGTGCGTCGGCTCGCGGCTGAGCGTTTCGGCGGTGACGGTGCCGCCTTGCTGCTGACCGGCAACGCTTTGCACAGCGACATCCCGCCCGATGCGGCCGGCAGCGCGATGTTCGGCTGGTTGCTGGCAATGCTCGGCCAAGACGTCGGGTTCCCGGTGCCGCGGGGAGGTGCCCAGCGGCTCGCCGACGCGTTGACAGCCCGCATCACCGACGGCGGCGGGCAGGTGCGTACGTCGGCCAAGGTCACGGCGGTCGAGGTGCACAACGGCCGGGCGGTCGGGGTACGTCTGGAGGACGGCACCCTGATCGGTGCCCGCAAGGGGGTGCTGGCCGACGTCGCTGCCACGACCCTCTTTCGTGACCTGGTCGGTCTGCAGCAATTGCCGCTGCAGATGGCGCGCGATCTGGACCGCTTCCAGTGGGACCACGCCACGATCAAGGTCAATTGGGCGCTAGAGAAGCCGGTGCCGTGGCAAGCCGCGGGTGCTCGTGGCGCTGGCACCGTGCACCTGGGCGTGGACGTGGACGGTTTCGTCGACTTCGCCGCCGATCTGTCGGTCGGCCGGGTACCGGTCAACCCCTTCCTGCTGTTCGGGCAGATGACCACCGCCGACCCCACCCGCTCGCCGGCGGGTACCGAGTCGGCCTGGGCGTACACCCACGTGCCGCGCGAGCTGGACTGGACCGGGCCGATGCTGGACGAGCACGTGCGCCGCATCGAGGACACGGTCGAGCGGCTCGCGCCGGGCTTCGGCGCGACCGTTCTTGCGCGTCAGGTCCAGTCCCCGATCGACCTGGAGCGAGCCAACGCCAACTTGATCGGCGGGGCCGTCAACGGTGGCACCGCCATGGTCCATCAACAGTTGTTCATGCGTCCCACCCCTGGCACCGGCCGTCCGGAGACACCCGTCGAGGGGCTGTTCCTGGCCAGCGCCGCAGCCCATCCCGGCGGTGGGGTGCATGGTGCGTGTGGCTGGAACGCTGCTCTCGCCGCGATGCGTGCGAACAGTCGCACCGGCCCGCTGCGTCGCAAGCTCTCGCGGACGGTGTGGGACCGGCTCCTGGTGCCCCGCTGAGGCACCCCTGCCCAAAGACCTGCCCGCGAACAGCGCTCAGGCGTCCAACCGCTCCCGGTAGCGTCCCTCGGCCAGCAGTGCCAGCCGCTGCAGCGTCTCGGTGTTGCGCGGCGCGACGGCCAGTTGCCGCAGCGGCTTGGGGAAGAGCCGTCCAGGACCCGCCACCACGTCCTCGACCAAGGTCACCTCGGTGTGCGGCCCGTCCGGTTGCAGGCCCAGGCGCACCCGTGCTTCGCCGAGCGGCCAGCCACGAGCCGACAGCTCGAGGCTCTGCTCGGTTGTGCTGTCGAGCACCTCGGTGGTGTCATCGACCACCGCGGGCCAGGCTCCGAACGAGTGGTGGATGCAGCTGCCCGGAGCCGGCCAGTCAGCGTCGACCTGCCGCACTCTGGAGGCGCCCACCACCCAGTTCGCATAGAGCCAACCGTCGGCAAGCACCGCCCACACCGCTTCGCTCGGCGCCGCGACGACACGGACGATCTCCTTGGCCACTGCGGCCCCTTCCGGTCGGTTGCTCGAGTGGCGGTGTGCGCCTGCGTACGTAACCGTATGACTGCGGCCCAGTTTGCGCCATCGCACCCAGTCCGGTGTTCGCTCCTCAGGCGTGCAAGAGCCGCCACCAGACCGCATCCGCATGTGCAAATCTGACGAGGGAGACCCGTGAAGGCACTGACCTGGCATGGCAAACGTGACGTGCGCGTCGAGGACGTCCCCGACCCCAAGGTCGAGCAACCCACCGACGCCGTCATCAAGGTGACATCGACGGCCATCTGCGGCTCTGACCTGCATCTTTACGAGGTGCTGGGCCCATTCCTGACGCCCGGCGACGTGCTCGGCCACGAGACCATGGGCATAGTCGAGGAGGTTGGCAGCGACGTGACCCACATCGCCCCTGGCGACCGGGTCGTGATCCCGTTCAACATCTCCTGCGGATCGTGCTGGATGTGCAGCCGCGGTCTGTTCGCCCAGTGCGAGACCACCCAGAACCGTCAGCAGGGAAAGGGGGCGTCGCTGTTCGGCTACACCTCGCTGTACGGGCAGGTCCCCGGCGGCCAGGCCGAGTATTTACGGGTTCCGCAGGCACACTTCGGTCCCATCAAGGTGCCCGATGGTGTGGCCGACGAGCGGTACCTGTACCTGTCGGACATCCTGCCCACCGCTTGGCAGGCGGTGGCGTACGCCGACGTACCCGATGGCGGCACGCTGGCTGTGCTCGGCCTCGGCCCCGTCGGGCTCTTGGCCGCCCGGATCGCTTTACACCAGGGCGTTGAGCGAGTGATCGGCGTCGACCCGGTGCCCGAGCGTCGTGCGCTAGCGGCCATCAGCGGCGTCGAGGCCGTGGACATGGGCAAGCAACTAGCCGACACCCTCATCGAGATGACCAGCGGGCGCGGCCCAGACGCGGTGATCGAGGCGGTCGGCATGGAGGCACACGGATCACCGTTCGGCAAGGCAGCACACTCGGCGGTGGGGTTGCTGCCCGACGCGATCGCCAAGCCGTTCACCGACAAGCTGGCCATCGACCGGATGCATGCGCTGCATACCGCCATCAAGGCTTGCCGTCGCGGCGGCACGGTGTCGATCAGTGGCGTGTACGGCGGCGAGATCGACCCGATGCCGATGATGGAGATGTTCGACCGGGGTCTGCAGATGCGCATGGGCCAGTGCCACGTCCGCCGCTGGACCGACGACATCCTCGCCGTCGTCGAGGGCGACGACGATGTGCTCGGTCTGGAGTCACTGGCCACCCACCGGCTGCCGCTCGCCGAGGCCCCCGAGGGGTACTCGATGTTCCAGGACAAGCGCGACGGTTGCATCAAGGTCGTGCTGCAGCCGTGAGCCGGGTCGTGGTGGTGGTCGGCGCCTCCAGCGGCATCGGTCGCGCCACCGCACACGGGCTGGCTGCCCGTGGTGACCATCTGGTGTTGCTGGCCAGGTCGTCGGGTCCGCTGACTGACACGGCCGACGAGTGCCTCCAGCTGGGCGCCGCCAGTGCACAGCCGTGCCCGGCCGACGTCACCGATGCTGCCGCGGTGGACGCGGTGATGGCGCAGGTGCGGGCCGACCACGGGCGTGTCGACGCAGTGGTGCACAGCGCCGGGGTCGTCGCCTACGGTCGTTTCGACGAGGTGCCGGCCGAGGTATGGGATGGGGTGCTGCGCACCAACCTGCTGGGTGCTGCCAACGTGGCTCGAAGCGTGCTGCCGGACATGCGCGCGCACAATCACGGCACCGTGGTGCTGGTCGGGTCCCTGCTTGGCGAGATCGCGGTGCCGGACATGTCGGCCTACGTGGTCAGCAAGTGGGCTGTCCGGGCGCTGGGCCGTGAGCTGCAACTGGACAATCGGGACCGGTCAGGCGTGCAGGTCAGTGTGGTGTCCCCGGGCGGCGTGGACACCCCCATCTATGCCCAGGCGGCCAACTATCTCGGTCGCGACGTGCGCCCGCCCCCACCGGTCTATACCGCCGAGGCGGTAGCAGCCGCGGTCGTCGACGCGGTGGACAGCCCACGCAAGCGGGTCGGTGTGGGGATCGCCAACGCCGTCATCAAGACCGGTTTCACCGTGACCCCTGGCCTGTACGACGTCCTGGTGGGTCCGCTGTTCGCGACCCTCGCCAACGGCCGGTCGGCGTTGCCCGCCACCGCCGGCAACGTACTGCAGCCACAACCGGCGGCCGAGTCCGTGGCAGGCGGTCACGGGTATGCACTGTGGGCGGTGGTCAAGGACGTCGCCGCCGCACTCGTCAGCGCCCGCCGCCGCAACGGCCCGCCGGACTAGGGTCATGTTATGACTGCATCGCCGCCCGAGGGGATTGCTGCCGCTGACGTACTGGAGCGCTGGCATGCCGCTGTCAATGCCGGCGACGTCGACGCTGCGGTCGCATGCTGCGCCGAAGATGTGGCGATTGCCGGCCCACGCGGGGTGGGCCACGGGGGCGACCTGGTGCGGGCGTGGCTGCTGCGTTCCGGCATCCGGCTCGAGCCGCAGCACGAGCTCATCGAGCGTGACGGCAGGTTCGTCGTGCATGAGGTGGCAAGGTGGACGGCCGCCGCAGCACCCGATGGGGCACCGCTCGAGCCGACCCCGACGTGGTGTGTCTTTACCGTCGAGGCCGGGCGGGTGACGTCCATTGCGCGGTATGCGACCGAGGACGAGGTTCCCGCATGAGTGCAGTGCCCGGAGCCGCTAATGCCCATAGTCTGGTCACGACCAGCCTGGTGGACCTCGACCTCGATGCCACCGCACACGACAAGGACACGGCGATCCGCCGGCTGATCCGGCTGGCCAGCGACGCCGGTCGGGTCAGCGACGAGCACCAGCTGCTCGCCGACGTCCGGGCCCGTGAGCGTCAGCTGCCGACGGGACTTGATGGGGGTATCGGGCTGCCGCACGCCCGGTCGCAAGGCGTGCGGCTGCCGACGCTTGCTTTCGGCCGGTCAGCTCACGGCATTGACTTCGGTGCCTGCGACGGTCCGGCGCGGCTGGTGTTCTTGCTGGCCGCGCCCGACCAGGGTGGTGGCCAGCACCTGACCGTCTTGGCGGCGCTGGCTCGCCGGCTGGTGCGTGCATCCTTCCGCGACGACCTACTGCAGGCGTCCACGCCGGATGAGGTCGCCGAGTTGTTGCGCGGTGCGGTCGAACCGTCGTGACCGGCGGCGTCACACTGCGGGGCACGGCGGCGAGTCCCGGCGTTGCGGTGGGGCCGGTGCAGCACTGGGACGCAGCGCCGGCCGTGCACGTTGAGCCCGCGGCGGACCTGGCCGACGCGTCTCGGCGGGTCGTCGATGACCTGGGTGCCCGAGCCGAGGCTGCAGTGAGTATCGAGGGCCGGGCGGTGCTGCAGACACTGGCGATGCTGGCTGCCGACCCAGAGTTGCTGGGCGCGGCCAACGCCCGGATCGAGGCCGGTGAGTCGCCGTCGCTGGCGGTGCGGGCCGCCGCCCGCGGCTATGCTGACCAGCTGCGCTCACTGGGCAGCTACCTGCGCGAGCGCGCCCACGACGTGGTCGACGTCGGTGCGCGGCTGGCGGCCAGCCTCGACGGCAGGGAAGCCGCCGAGCTGCCGAACCCCGGAACCCCGTACATCCTGGTGGCCGCCGACCTGGCGCCGACCGAGACTGCGCTGTTGGACTCTGCCGTGGTGCTCGGGATAGTCACCGAGCTGGGTGGGGTAACCAGTCACACCACGATCTTGGCCCGCTCACTGGGCATCCCGGCACTGGTCGTCTGCACCGGCGCCAGTGAGCTGGCGACCGGCCAGCAGATCGTGATCGACGGCAGCTCCGGCGAGTTGCACGTCCAGGTCGACGACCGGCTCGTCGAGTCACTGCGTGCCCGTGAGCGGCAGATGGGTGATCGGCTCGCGCGGGCCGGCGGGCCCGGGGCCACCGCGGACGGCACCGCGGTGGCGTTGCTGGCAAACGTCGGCACGATCAACGACGCCTTGAACGCTGCCTCGGCCGACGTCGAGGGTGTGGGCCTGTTCCGCACCGAGTTCTTGTTCCTGGACCGCAACGACGAGCCCGACCTCGACGAGCAGGCGGCGGCGTACGCAGCCGTGCTGGACGCGTTCGGGGACCGGCGGGTGATCTTTCGCACCCTCGACGCCGGCTCGGACAAGCCGCTGCCGTTCCTGCACCTGCCGGCCGAGGACAATCCGGCGCTGGGCATCCGAGGCGTGCGCACCTGGATGCTCGGGCCGAGCGTGCTGGAGCGCCAGCTGGCCGCGTTGGCCACCGCGGCGGCGCAGACCGGCAGACGGCCGTGGGTGATGGCGCCGATGGTGGCCACGGTCGACGAGGCAGAAAGGTTCGCCGGGCTGGCTCGTGCCGCGGGGCTGACGACGGTCGGCGTGATGGTCGAGGTGCCGGCGGCCGCACTGCGCTCGGCCCACCTGCTGGCAGCCGTCGACTTTGCGTCGGTGGGCACCAACGATCTGGCCCAGTACGCGCTGGCTGCCGATCGCCAGGTCGGCCGGCTCGGGTCGCTGCTCGATCCCTGGCAGCCCGCCGTGCTTGACCTGGTCGCCGCGACCTGCGCCGGGGCCCAGCAGCACCGTCGACTGGTCGGGGTCTGCGGCGAGGCCGCGGCCGACCCGCGACTGGCCGCTGTGCTGGTCGGTATGGGTGTGCGCTCGCTGTCCATGGCACCGGTGGCGCTGCCAGGGGTGCGAGCGCTGCTCGCCGCGGTCGACCTGGAGACCTGCTGTCGCGCCGCCGAGCTTGCCCGACAGGCACGGTCTGCGCCTGCGGCGCGGTCGGCGGTCGCCGACCTGCTGGCCGGGTGAGCCGCGGTGCCCGAGGGGGACAGCGTCTGGCGTACCGGGCGTCGCCTCAACCGTGGACTCGCCGAGCAGGTGATCGTGCACAGCGACTTTCGGGTGGCTCAGCACGCCACCGCAGACCTGATCGGCCTGCGCGTGCTGGGCACCGAGACCCACGGCAAGCATCTGTTCACCCGGTTCGACGGCGACGTTACCTTGCACACCCACCTGCGCATGGATGGGGAGTGGACCGTGCTGGGCCCGGGCAAGCGGCTGCCCAGGCGGCTGGCCGGCGACGTGCGGGTCGTGTTGCAGACGGCGGAAGGCCGGCAGGGGCTGGCGTTGCGCATGCCGGTCGTCGAACTGATGCCCAGCAGCGCGGAGAAGCGCCTCACCGAACGGCTCGGGCCGGACCCGCTGCGACATGACTGGGAGCCTGCCGAGGCGGTGCGCCGGTTGGGTGCGCAACCGACCCGACCGCTGGCGGCTGCCCTGCTCGACCAACGGCTGCTCGCCGGCCTGGGAAACCTGTGGGTCAACGAGTTGCTGTTCGTGCGCGGTCACAGCCCCTGGACCGGTGCCGGCGACGTTGACCTCACCCGACTGGTGGCACTGGCCGCGCGGATGCTGCGGCAGAGCATCGCCGTTCGAGGCAACGGGCAGGTCACCACCGGTGACCCACGGCCCGGTCAGGAGCACTGGGTCTACGGGCGCTCCGGTCAGCCCTGCAGACGCTGCCGCACCATGGTGCGATACGTCCAGGAAGTGCCTGGTGACGCCGACCGACGAGCCACCTGGTGGTGCCCGTACTGTCAGCCGGGGCCCGGCCCGGACAGCACCCGCCGACCGATTCGGGAGACATCATGACCCACAGTCAGCAGCATCAGCGCCCGCACGTGGTCGTTCTCGGCGGTGGCTTCGCCGGCTTGTCCGCGGTGAGGGCGCTGCGCAAGGCGCCGGTCGACGTCACAGTGGTGGACCGCAACGCCTACAACACCTTCCAGCCGCTGCTGTATCAGGTGGCGACGGCTGGCCTGAACCCTGGCGACATCACCTACTTTCTGCGCTCAGTGCACGCCGGCCAGGCCAACATGCGCTTCAGCAAGGGCGCCGTGTCCAGCCTGGACCCCGCGGCGAGGACCGTGCTGCTGGACAGCGGTACCGAGCTGCGGTTCGACTACTTGGTGATCGCCACCGGCATGACCACGAACTTCTTCGGCGTCCCGGGTGCCGAGGAGCATGCGCTGGCGCTGTACACCCGGGACCAGGCGCTGGCCGTGCGTGACCGGATGTTCACCGGGCTGGAAGGGGCCGTTCGCAGGGGACAGCCGGACGATCTGCGCACGGTTGTCGTCGGTGGTGGAGCGACCGGTGTCGAGATGGCCGGCACCTTGGCCGAGCTGCGCAACAGCGGGCTGAGCACGCTGTATCCCGAGTTGGACATCGAGCGCACCCACATCACGCTCGTCGAGATGGCACCGCAGCTGCTGTCGCCCTTCAGTGAGCGATCGCAGACCTACACCGCAGACGCTTTGCGGCGGCGAGGGGTGCAGCTGAGGCTGAACACCACCGTCAAGGAGGTACGCGCCGACGGCGTCATCGTCAACGACGGCGAGCTGATCCCGGCGGGGTTGGTGGTGTGGGCCAGCGGCATCAAGGCGCCTGACGATGTCGCCGAGTGGGGGGTGCCGCAAGGCGCCAGCGGTCGGATCGAGGTGGGTCCTGACATGCGAGTGCGGGGTTTCGACCATGTCTTCGCCGCCGGTGACATCGCGCTCACCCCCGACGGGCTACCGCAGTTGGCTCAGCCCGCCTTGCAGGGCGGCCGGCACGCGGGGGAGCAGATCGCCCGGTTGGTGGCCGATGAGCAGACCGAGCCCTTTCAC
Source organism: Nocardioidaceae bacterium (assembly GCA_013696365.1). Taxonomy (GTDB): domain Bacteria; phylum Actinomycetota; class Actinomycetes; order Propionibacteriales; family Nocardioidaceae; genus JACCVL01. Next base: position 131 of record JACCYS010000245.1, on the reverse strand, counting down.
TACAGCGACAAGGGCATCATGGCCACCATCGGGCGCAGCGCGGCCGTCGCGGAGATCACCCACCTGCCGACGATCACCGGCTTTCCGGCGTGGGCGATCTGGATCGGCATCCACGTCATCTCGCTGCTGGG
>JACCYS010000228.1 GCA_013696365.1 Nocardioidaceae bacterium | reverse complement strand
GGCACCACCTGCATGTGCCCGAACTCGCCCGCCATCCCGTGCCGTCCCCGGTACAGATGCCCGCCAAGCATGATGGCGCCGCCGATGCCGGTGCCCAGCGTGATGCAGACCAAGTCCTCCTCGCGCTGGGCGGCGCCGAACCGAAACTCCGCCCAGGCTGCCGCGTTGGCGTCGTTCTCGACCACGACGGCCATCCCGATCCGACGCTGCACAGCGTCGCGCAGTGGCTCGTGTCGCCACGCCAGGTGCGGGGCGAATAGCACCGTCGACCGGGTGATGTCGACGAAACCGGCGGCTCCGATGCCGACGCCGACAACATAGTGCCGAGACCGCAACTCGCGGACGATGTCGGCGATGGTGTCTTCGACCTCGGTCGGGCTGGTGCTGGGGGTGTCGCGGCGGGTGCGGTCCACCACGTTGCCATCGGGGTCGACGACCCCAGCTGCGACCTTGGTGCCGCCAATGTCGATCCCGATCGCGAGGCGCTCCAGCAATGGCACGCCAGCATTCTGGCAGAGGCCGCACACCACCGAGCGCTCCAGCAGGTCAGGGCTCGCAGGTCAGGGTTGGCGGGCCAGGTCTCCGGCGCCGACGATTCCCGCGGTGTTGCCCATCTCGGCCAGCCGGATCTGCAGGATCGGCCGGTGACCGCGCCCACTCAGCTCGCGGCCGAACGTCTCGCGCAGCGGACCGAGCAACAGATCGCCGGCCGCCGACACACCGCCACCGATAACAGCCACCGCCGGGTCCAAGATGTCGGCCAGCGAGGCCAGACCGGCGCCCAGCCACCGACCCACGTCGCTGACCAGCTCTTTGCTGGCCAGGTCCCCATCGCGTGCCAGCTCGGTTATCATCGGGCCCTGCAGAGCGCTCACATCACCGCCACACGCCTCCTTTAGTGCACCCGCCAGCGGTGATCCCGACTGCACCAGGTCGCGCGCCTCGCGGACCAGCGCCCGCCCGCTGGCGTACTGCTCCCAACAGCCACGATTGCCGCACCCGCAGCGCTCGCCGCCCTGCGGCACCACTCTCATATGGCCGACCTCCGCGGCCACCCCAAACGCTCCCCGGTGCAAGGCGCCGTTGAGCACGATGCCGCCACCGATGCCGGTACCGACGGTGAGCAGGATCAGGTCGTCAACATCCTCGCCGGCACCGAAGCGGAACTCGGCCCAGGCAGCTGCGTTGGCGTCGTTCTCGATCACCACCGGCAGGTCGATCTGCTCCATCACCCGGTCCCGGAGGGGTTCGTTGCGCCACGCAATGTTGGGAGCGAACAGCACGGTTGCGCGCCGCGAGTCGACGAACCCGGCTGCGCCAACGCCGACCGCCTGCACCTCGTGACGGCGCCGGTGCCGCGTCACCAACTCGGCGATGGCTGCCGCGATCGCCTCAGCCGCGTCTGCACCGCGCGCATCCGGTGTGGGCACCTGCTCCTGCTCGAGCACCGTGCCTTGGTCGTCGACGACCCCGGAAGCGATCTTCGTGCCGCCGACATCGACACCGACGGTCAACGCCATGGCGAACCTCCTGACTCCTCGTCCTCAGCGTGCCCCCGGTCGGCACCCTCGGGACGCTCCGGTGGACGGGCAGCCGACTCGGCCAGCTCGCGCAGCGACAGCACCAGCGCGGTGGCGGAGGCCACCACCTGCTCGCGCAGCTCAGGGTCGGTACTGCGGACGAACGCCACAGCTCTGCACAGCGGACACCAGCCGCACTCAGGGGCAGGCTGGGTTATGTGCTGGCCTTCTGGCCCAGTGCCCCCGTCGTGCTCGCCCTGCCCGGCCGTCGGCTGCACGGGTTTGAGGTGTGCGTTCGCCCGCGCGGTCATGGCGTCGATCAACCGGGTTGCCTCCTCAGCGGCGAACCCCAGCGGGTCGCCCGCTGCGGCGCTCACCGGGTGCCCTCGACTCGCTGCTTGAGTCCTCTGAGCGCCGCGTCGATGATCACTTTCTCGGCCTTGCGCCGAAGCATGCCGATCATCGGGATGGCGATGTCGACCGCCAACCGGTAGGTCACATTGGTCGCCGGCCCAGCGCCACCGGTGTCAATGAGCCGGTCCAGCTCATAGGCTCCGGTGAGCCCCTTGAGGACCTTGCCGCGGACCAGCGTCCAGCTCACCGCGGTGTCGCTTTCCCAGGAGTACTCGAGGACGTACTCGTCCTTGATCGGCGCGGCGTCCAGCACAAAGCGCACCTGCTCGGGCCGGCCATCGGCTGTCAGGGCCAGCACCTCGGCCTGCTGCACACCGGTCGCCCAGCTGGGGTAGGCCGCAAAGTCGGCAATGACCGCCATCACCTCGGGCGGTTCCGCCTCGATCGTGATGTCAGAGCGCGTCTGGTCGGCCATGCACGGGAGACTACCGACGCCGCTGTCGGCAGGGGTGGCGCGCCGGGCGATAGCCTGCGCGGAATGCGCGAGTTCAGCACGCCAGCCGCGGCTAGCAGCGGCGGCAGGCGCAGCCTCACCGACGACGTCGTCGCTCACCTGCGAAAAGATCCCCACCGGGTGCTGCTGCGCCGGCGTAACGACCTAGCGGACCCAACGCAGTGGGCAGACGTTACCGCGGCCGACTTTCACCTACAGGTGACCGCCGTGGCCAAGGGCCTGCTTGCGGCCGGGGTACGTGCCGGTGAGACCGTGGCGGTTCTCTCGCGCACCCGCTACGAGTGGACCCTCTTCGACTACGCCATCTGGTGGGTCGGCGCCGTCACCGTGCCGGTGTACGAATCCACCCCGGCCGAGCAGGTGGCCTACCTCCTGGACGATGCGAGCGCGGTCGCGGTCATCGTGGACAGCGCCGCACATCATGCGCTGGTTGACTCGGTGGCTGACCGGCTGCCAGTAATGCGGCAGCTGTGGCGGATCGACGAAGGCGCAGTGCAGTTGTTGTCTGACCTGGGCGCCCAGGTCGCCGACGAAGCCCTGGAGACGCGTCGCGCTGGCGTCACGGCTGCCCAGTTGGCCACCATCGTCTACACCTCTGGGACCAGCGGCCACCCGAAGGGCTGCGCCCTCACCCACGGCCACTTCATTGCCGAGCTGGACTCGCTGGTCGAAGCCCTGGTCGATCCGCTCGACCGAGACGACGCATCGACTCTGCTGTTCCTGCCGCTGGCGCACGTGTTCGCCCGGGTCGTCCAGGTCTGCTGCATCCGTACCGGAGCCACGCTCGGCCATACCGCCGACGTCGGCGAGCTGAACGCCGCACTCGCCTCTTTTCGGCCATCGTTCGTCTTGGCGGTGCCGCAATCCTTCGAGCGAATCCATGCCGCCGCCAGCCAGCAAGCGGCAGTGGACGGTCGCTCCCGGTTGTTCGCCGCTGCGACCACCACCGCCGTCGCCTGGAGTCGGGCACACGAGACCGGGCGGCCGGGTCGGACACTGCGGGCCCGGCACGCGTTCTTCGAGCGCGTTGTCTACCGACAGCTGCGGGCCGATCTGGGCGGCCGGGTCCGCTATGGGCTGTGTGGCGGGGCGCCGCTGTCGGAGCGCCTTGGGCACTTCTTCCGTGGCATCGGGGTCAGCGTGCTTGAGGGGTACGGGTTAACCGAGGCGACCGGCGCCCTGACGGTCAACGTGCCCGGCCTGCACAAGGTCGGCACCGTGGGCCGGCCGCTGCCTGGTGTGACGGTCCGCGTCGCCGACGACGGCGAACTGCTGTTTCGCGGGGCCCAGGTGTTTGACGGCTATCTCAGTGACCAAGCGACGACCTCAGGCGTCCTGATTGACGGCTGGCTGCACACCGGCGATCTGGGTGAGGTGGACGGTGAGGGGTTCGTGCGGGTGACGGGACGCCGAAACGACGTGCTCGTCACCGCCGGCGGCAAGAGCGTTGCGCCTGCCCTGCTAGAGGACCGGATCTGCGCTCATCCGCTGGTGAGCCACGCGATCATCGTCGGCGACGGTGCTCCCTACGTCGCGGCGCTCGTGACCCTCGACACCGAAGCGGCGGCAGCCTGGGCGCGCCGGCTGGGCCGGCCGACCGACACCGCCGAGCTCGTGGACGACCCGGATCTGCGAGACGAGATCCAGACCGCGGTGAATGCGGCGAACACCACCGTGTCCGCAGCCGAGTCGGTACGTCGGTTCGTTGTACTGACGTCGCAGTGGACGCAGGCTGGCGGACAGCTGACGCCCAGCTTGAAACTCAAGCGCCAACAGATCCTTGCCGACCATCACGCCGAGGTTGCGGCGCTTTATCGCTGACCTGCTGACCGCCGCGCCGACCACCACCTGACTGAATGCAGGCAAACGACTACTCTCAGCACATCTTGTGGTCGAGACAGTTGACAGGGGGCCGTCCGTTGCACGCGCTGTCTGGGCTACCTCGCGACCAGGCCGCCATGGTGGGAGCACGGCTGCTCACTGGCACCACGGTCTGCCTGCTCGCCGTGGTGGCGACCGCTGGCGACCCGTTGCTCGTGGCCCTTGCGGTGTGCGTTCTCGCATCCAGCACCACTGCCGCGACGCTGCAGTGGGAGCAACGCCGCACCCAGATCGCATTGGTCGAAGCGCTCGTCGCGGGCCTGCTCGTGGGTGTGTCGGCCGCCCAGTTCTCCGACGCTGTGGCCTATTGCTTGGTCCCTCCCTTCGTGGCCGGCCTGGCAGGCAGGTGGGCACCCATCGCGGTGGCGATCGGTATCCAGTTCGTCTGCATCAACCTGCTGACGCTGCCCGAGCTGACAGCATCCAGCCTGCAGGGGCGACTCGAGCTGTCGCTGCCCTGGTTGATCATCAGCTTTGGTGTTGCCGCACTGGGGCACTTCCTCACTCGGTCGCCGGAGGCGCCGTCGGTCGGTGGCGATGACACCGGGTACGAGTCGGCGCGCCACCTTCTCGCGCAACTGCGTACGGTCGCGCGCCGGCTGTCGGCTGGGCTGGACCCGGTGGGCATTGCTCAGCAGATGCTGGCCGAAGTCGACACCCGCAACGAGGTTGCGCTGGCAGTCGTACTGGCCCGCTCCGAGGGCGGGTCGCTGCAGCCGCTGGCCGAGCAGGGTGACGGGGCTGCGCGCGAGCTGACGGCTGACGACCCGATCGTCATGGACGCCTGGACCGACGAGTCGGCAGTGCAACGACCATCGGGTGCGGCCGGCAGCCCCCGTTACATCCGGCTTGCGCTGCCGCTGCAGGTCGGCGTCCGAGTCATCGGCGTACTAGTCGCAGAGACCAGTCGCAGCCTGAGCGGCGATGAGTTGACTGCGCTGCGCCAAGCGCTGTCCGAACACTGCGTGCGACTCGATACGGCAATGCTCTTTGACGAGGTGCGCTCACTGGCCACCGCCGAGGAGAGGCGCCGGCTGGCTCGAGAGATCCACGACGGAATCGCCCAAGAGATCGCATCGCTCGGCTACCTCGTCGACGGCATGGTGGCCGATCCGGCCGGTGCCAGCCGAGACGATCTGCAGCAACTGCGCAGCGAGCTGACCCGGCTGACCAACGAGCTGCGGTTGTCGATCTTCGACCTGCGCACCGAGGTGAGTCCGACCGCAAGCCTCGGGGCGGTGCTGTCCGATCACGTGCGCCTGATCGGATCCCGCTCCGGGATGACGGTGCACCTGTCGCTGGCTGAGGGAACCAAGCGGCTGCCGGTGCAGACCGAGACCGAGATCTTGCGGATCGCCCAGGAGGCAATCACCAACGCTCGCAAACACTCCGGAGGGCGCAACCTGCACGTGTCACTTGCTGTCGAAGCGCCGCATGCGCGCCTGGTGGTTGCCGACGATGGTCGAGGGCTTGCGATCGCGAGGGACGACAGTTTCGGCATGCGCACGATGCGAGAGCGAGCCGATCGGGTCGGCGCCACCCTCCGTGTGCGCGACAAGGTCAGCGGCTCCTCGGGTGTCGAGGTGATCTTGATACTCGAAGACCGGCGGAAACAGCCACGACTTAGCACACAGCACTCGTTTGATTACATAGCGTGAATACACTCGCCTTCTGTCATCAGGCAAACGCATCATCTGTAACGGGGAAGGATTAGGACATGGCTACCTCGGTCCTGCTCATTGATGACCACGACCTCATCCGGCAGGGTCTGCGCCGTGCGTTTGAGCGCAGTGACGACTTCGCCGTCATCGGAGACGCCGCATCGCTCGGTCAAGGCGAACAGCAGGTGGCGTCGCTGAAGCCGCAGGTGGTGGTCATCGACCTTCGTCTGCCAGACGGCTCAGGTCTCGACCTGGTGCGCAAGATGCGCCAGCACGTACCAACGCTGGGCATCGTGGTGCTCACCATGTATGCCGGTGATGAGCAACTCTTTGCTGCGTTGGATGCCGGCGCGTCGGCGTTCGTACCCAAAGACGCGCCGGCCGAGGACGTGGTGGCGGCAGCTCGGCATGCCGCGGTATCACCGCGCTCGTTTACCGCGCCTGACCTGGCCGAGGCCATGCAACGGCGGCTCAAACCCACCGGCCCCCAACTGTCGCCGCGCGAGCGTGAGGTGCTCGACCTACTCGCCGAGGGTCTCGGGGTCGCTGCCATCGCACGCAAGCTCTACATCTCAGAGTCGACAGCCAAGACCCACATCTCGAAGATCTACGACAAGCTCGGTGCGGCCAACCGGGCGCAAGCCATCATGAATGCGATCCGCGCCGGGCTCATCACCAGCTCTGCACCGTCGGTCTGAGAACAACTCACCGCGCCATGGCCCAGCGTTCGGCCAGCGCGACGCGCTCGGCGGGGCTGGGGTGGCTCGCGAACCACGCATAAAGCCAACGCGGCGGGTCCGGGTCGGTCAGGTTGCTGACGGCGAAGCGCTGTTGCATGGCCACGAACGTCACGTCATCGTTGGTCAGCTCGAGGGCATGGATGTCCGCCCTCGTCTCGATGGCCCGGCTCATCGCGTTTTGCACCGGCAGCACCACAAGCATTCCCACGGTGGCCAGACCGACCAGCAGCGGCACGGCCTGCACACTGTGTACCCCGGCGACCCCTGCCCGGCGCCGCACCGGACCGGCCCCCGCAACCAGCACCAGCACGGTGACCCCGCTCACAGCCCCCAGTGCGCCGAGCGCAGTTCCGTTGCGCACGTCGTTCTCAGCCGCGTGCCCGAGCTCGTGGGCCACCACCAGCCGCACCTCGCTTGAGGTCGCTTGATTCAGCAGCGTGTCGTAGACGACAAGCCGCCTGGTCGTGCCCAGGCCGGAGACATAGGCATTCACCGCGGTCGTTCGGCGCGAAGCATCCACCCGCAACACCTCGTGGATTGCGAGACCGTCCCTGTCGGCCAGGTCCAGCAGCGACGTGCGCAGCGGACTCTCGTCGAGCGGTTCGAAGGAGTTGAAGATGGGCTCGACGAGCAATGGGTAGAGATACGAGCCGGCGACGACCAGCAACCCGGCCAGGGTCGAGGCCAACAACCACCAGCCACGCCGGCCCCACCGGGCCAACCCCACCAGCACAGCTACCACCACCACGGTGCCCACCGACTCGACGAGCATCTCGCGCGCGACGTCGAGCGCCCATTGCGGCCAGCTGCGGGTGGAAAGCCCAGCCTTTCGGCGTGCCACCTCCAACGGCACCGTCAGCGGCAGCACCGCCAGGCGGCCGATGATCACCAGGACAACCACAGCCAGTGCCAGCTGCACCGGCCACCAACGCTGGCCGGGCAGGCTGCGAACCAGCCGGGCACCCCACGATGTCAGGGCCAGCAGCAGGGCAGTGAGCACTGACACCGCCTGGGCGAGCAGACCAAGCGGCACCGCCCGCGAGCGATAGTCGGCGATCTCCTTCAGCGCCTCGGTGTCTAGTCCAGCGCTGGGATCGACGCTGCCGGACAGCGGCCCCACCGGCAGTCCCCATGGCACGACTGCCATAGCGAGGCCGACCAGGACGAGCGTCACCAGCAACAACCAGCCGTACGCCGCTCGCCCCACGGGCGCCGGCTCAACCGTCGACACGGGCCAAGCCGCGGAGGTCGGCCCGCCAACGAGCCGTCAGCTGCTGAAGGCTCAGCGAGGTGTGCTCGAGCAGGGCGTGGTCAACCGAGCGTCCATTTGTCACCGCCCGATAGAAGCGGACGGTAGCCGCTTTACCCGCGACCTCCTCGATGGCGCGAAACGCCAGCCATGACTGTTCGTATGCAGCACGCACCCGAGCAGGGGCAGCAGCAAAATCGTGGTCGGTCGGCAGATCCGCCGGCGGGCCGGTCTGCCGTGTCCGCCTGATTGCCTCACTGGCAAGCAGCCGCGACGGGAAACGGCCGTCGCTGAGAGCGGCGAAGTCGGCGAAACCCTCCGCTACCCACAGCGGGATGGGGACCGCCGGCGTGCCGGTGAAGGCGTGCGTGATCTCGTGCCTGACGAGCACCCTGAGCGCCGCCGGACGGAGCCGGTCCGCCGTCGCCGGGTTGATGACGATGTGCATCGCACCATCCACGCCGACCTGGGGACCGACCGCACTGGTGACGGCGGCCGCTGCGGCCAGCCGGGGTCCGGGCACACCGTCTCGGCCAAGCACTGCTCTGTACTGGACGCGGGTGGCCGGCAGTACGACGAGCAACCGGCCCCGGTCGGGCCCCAGCAGCTTGCTCACCTCGCGATGCGACCGCCGCACAACCGCAGGCAGTCGAGCCGTCAGACGTGGCATCCGGCGCACCGTGCCAGGCAGAGCAACGACCTGCGCCATGCCCGTGGCGTCGACCTGCAGTCGGCCCATCGCCCACAGTGGCGTCGGCGGTGCTGCGCGCCCCCGAGCAGCCTCGATCCTCAGCAGTCGACCGGCCGGCTTGTTCGAGGTGTCATCCACCGTGTACACCAACCCGACCAGGGTGGTCGCAGGCTGCTGCCACCGCGGCTGCGACCAGGCCACCTGGACGATCCCGACGGCA
>JACCYS010000191.1 GCA_013696365.1 Nocardioidaceae bacterium | reverse complement strand
GTGCTGCAACTGTTCGCCGCCGAGCCGCGCATCGGGGTGCTCGAAGCCTCCCGACGGCTCGGGGTGGCACGCGGCACCGTGCAGGCCCGGCTCGACCGCTTGGTCTCGGCCGGCGTGATCCGTGGCTGGGCCCCGCAGCTCGACCCGGCCGCGCTGGGCTGGCCGGTCACGGCGTTCCTCAGCCTGCAGATCCGCCAGCACAGCGGGCATGACCCGGTCGGTCGACATCTGGCCGGTATCCCCGAGGTGCTCGAGGTGCACACGATCACCGGGTCGGGTGACCTGTGGTGCCGGGTAGTGGCGCGATCCAACGCCGACCTACAACGGGTGATCGACGCTGTCGTGGCGTACTCCGACGTGGAGCGGGTCGAGACGGTGATCGCGCTCGCGACCCAGGTGCACGCCCGAGTCGTACCGCTGCTCGGGCACGCGCCCGACTGATGGGCATGGGGCCGGCTGCCGACCGGACACCCGTCAGCGCAGGACCGTGGCAACCTCGGCGGCAGCAGCGACCACGCGCGGACCCACCCGCTCGCGATCCAGCGGCCCCAGCATCACCACCCCCACCGAGCCCACCAGCCCGGGCACGCCGGCCACTGGCGCGGCCAGCCCGTGCGCTCCCGGCTGCAGCTCACCCTGCGTTCAGACGTACGTCCCCACCGGAGCCGACAGCGCCCGACCGGCCGCCCCCCGATCCAGTCGGTGCCGGGAGCCGACCCGATAGGCCACATGGAAGTCGGTCCAGCTCGGCTGCACCACGGCCACGGCCAGCGCCTGGACACCCTCGGCCACGGTGAGATGAGCGGTGGCGCCGGCGTCGTCTGCCAGCCGGCGCAGCACCGGAGTGACACCGGCCCGCACCCACGGCCACACCGCATCGGCGAGGCCGAGCAGCCCGGCGCCGAGCCCGATCCGCGCTTCCCCGTCGCGGCGCACCAGGCCGTGGCTCTCCAGCGTGCTCACCAGCCGGTGCACGACGGTGCGATTCAGGTCAAGCTCAGCGGCTAGGGCGGTGGCGGTCATTGGCGCGGCACGCTCGGCCAGGACGGACAGCACCCGCAGGCCGCGGTCCAGTGTTTGCGACGTTTCCCCAGGCACCTCAACAGACTAGGCGCGCGATGTATCAGCAGCCGATATCAGTGGTCTTAGCGATCGTGACGACCTCCCGTCGCAGGCCACGTAAACGTGGCAGACCGGTCCTTTGCGCGGCATGCGCGCCACGTAAAGGGTTGCTCAGCCACGTTTACGTGGCGCACTGCAGCCGAGTGGGGCGCCGCTCGGTGGGGTGAGATCACGGTAAGCGCAGGTCAGCGCGAGGCCGCCCATCCTCGCAGCGCGTCGATTCGCTCGGCCAGTTGGTCGGCGGTGGCCTCGACTGCAGCCGGGCCACCGCAGGACGTACGCAACCGGTTGTGGGTGACGCCGTGCGGCTCGCCGGTGCGGTGGTGCCAGGTCGCGACCAGCGCATTGAGCTCGCGGCGCAGAGTCGCCAACCGCTGGTGCGTGCTCACGCCCGCAGCGGCCCCTGTTGCGTGCGCCTGCCCCGAGCCGACGCCCGCCGCATGGCCCGTGTCCGCTCGGCCCCGGCGCCGTTGCTCGGCCAGCCGCTCGCTCTGCCGGTGCCGCAGCAGCGAGGCCACCTGGTCGGGCTCCAGCAGCCCAGGAATGCCGAGAAAGTCCATCTCCTCATCGCTGCCCACCGCGACCTCGCCCGCGTGGCCATAGTCGCCACCGTCATAGACCACCTTGTCGAAGCGAGCGTCGCTGCCGAGCGCGGCATACTCCAGCCCCTCGGCGTCTGCCACGGACCGGTCCTGCTGCGCCGCGGCCAGCAGGGCCTGCTCCGCGGCGAACGGATCGTCGCCGGTGGTTGACCGGGCCCCGAGCACATGATCGCGCTCGACCTCCATCGCTGCGGCGAGCCGCAGCAGGGCGGGGACGCTCGGCACAAACACCGACGCTGTCTCGCCGCGGCGCCTGGCCCGCACGAACCGTCCGACCACCTGGGCGAAGAACAGTGGAGTCGCCGTGGTGGTCGCATAGACCCCCACCGACAGCCGCGGTACGTCGACCCCCTCGCTGACCATCCGCACCGCGACCATCCAGCGCGCGTCGGAGTCGGCGAAGTCGGCGATCCTCCTGCTGGCGGCCTTCTCGTCCGAGAGCACCAGCGCCGGCTTCTCGCCGCTGATGTTAGTCAGCAGCTTGGCGTACGCCCGGGCATGCACCTGGTCGGTGGCGATCACCAACCCACCCGCGTCGGGGACGTGCTGGCGTACCTCGCTCAGCCGCCAGTCAGCGGCCCGCAGCACCGCGGGCACCCAAGAGCCGGCGGGGTCGAGCGCCGTACGCAAAGCCTGCGCGGTGAGGTCCTTGGTCAACGGCTCGCCCAGCCGCGCCTCGACCTCGTCCCCGGCGCGGGTGCGCCAACGCGTGTCACCGGAGTAGGCCAGGAACAGCACCGGGCGCACTACCCCATCGCGCAGGGCATCGGCGTAGCCGTAGCCCTGGTCGGCGACGCTGCGCAAGGAGCCTGGACCCCCAGCCTCAGCACCCTCGTCGGGCACGTAGCTGACGAAGGGGATCGGCGAGTCGTCGGAGCGGAATGGTGTGCCGGTCAGCGCCAGTCGCCGGGTGGCGGGCTCGAATGCCTCGCGCAGCGCATCCCCCCACGAGCGAGCGTGGCCGGCGTGGTGGATCTCGTCCAGCACCACCAGCGTGCGGAAGCGCTCGGTGCGGACCCGGTGAGCCAGCGGGTTGGCAGCCACCCCGGCGTACGTCAGCACCACACCGATGAAGTCCTTGCCGGTGCGCCGCCCGCTGCCGCCGAAGGCCGGGTCGAGGGGCATCCCGGCCCGTTGCGCTGCATCGGCCCACTGCGTCTTGAGGTGCTCGGTGGGCGTCACCACGGTCACCCGCTCCACGATCCGGCGTGCCAGCAGGTCGGCAGCGACCCGCAGCGCGAACGTCGTCTTGCCGGCGCCCGGGGTGGCCACCGTCAGGAAGTCGCGCGGCTGTGCCCCCCCGTACGCCGCCAACGCGTCGCTCTGCCAGGCCCGCAACCGGGGCGCTGTACCCCATGCCGCTCGGTCGGGATAGGCAGGAGGCAGGTGAGCGGCCTGATGCACGCAGGCTCCTTCGGGCAGAGGGACGGGAAAAGACCCGGCGGGCGGAGCCAGCACGGGTCAGCAGTGCAGCCTAAGTCGCTCGCTGGCCGGTCGCCGCCCGGCGCGCCCACGCCTCGACAGGCTGCACTGGCCCCGCGTGGCCGTACGCCACGTAAACGTGGCCGGCAGGCCGTTAACGGGGCACGCATGCCACGTGAAGGGCTGCTGCGCCACGTAAACGTGGCATACACACTGCGGCGACCCGGGGCGGGGGCAGGGCCGGCGACCCGGGGCGGGGGCAGGGCGAGCCAGGACGGCTGCCAAGTCGAACGTGCGGTGTGTCAGTCGCCGCCCGGGCCATCACCTGAGTCGCCGCCCGAGCCGCCGTCCTTGCTGGGCTTCATCGACTCCCACATCTCCTTGCACTCCGGGCACACCGGGAACCGCTGCGGGTCACGGCTGGGAACCCACACCTTGCCGCACAGCGCCACGACCGGGGTGCCCTCGATCATGGCGGCCATCAGCTTGTCCTTGGGCACGTAGTGCGAGAACCGCTCATGGTCACCGTCATCGGTCACCGGACGGGTACGGCTGTCCTCGACGGTCTCGGTGCTGGGGCTCATCTGGGTCGTCACGCGGTCAGTGTTTCACGCAGGTGTGACTGGCGGCAGCCCCTCAGGCACCGCAATCAGTTGTGCGCCGGATCGTCCGGGAAGTCGGCAAGCAGCCCCAGCCAGCCGCCCTGCCGGCGCCACACGGCTTGCCACAAGCAGGTGGGGTCGGCGCTGACCAAGTCGCCCGGCACGGCCGGCAACAGCACCCACGCCCCCTCGGCGACCTCCCCCTCGAGCTGGCCGGGCCCCCATCCGCTGTAGCCGGCAAAGACCCGCATTGCGAGGATAGCGTCGGCAACGACCGGCACCGGGGTGTCGAGGTCGACAAGGCCGGTATCGCCGAACATCCGCCTCCACCCCAGCGGTGCGGCCGGTGTGGCCGGGTCGAGCACTGCCACCCCGAGAGCAGACCCGCTGGACACCGGCCCCCCAGCGAACAGGCACGACGGCGTTCCGACGAGCCCTTCCCAACCTGGCAGCACCTCGGCGACGGGTTGGTCGAGCGGTCTGTCCAACGCGACACCCAGTGCGCCGTCCTCATCGTGGTCGAGCAGCAGGATGACGCTGCGCTGGAAGTTCGGGTCTGCCAGCGCTGGAGTCGCGACCAGCAGCTGACCGCTCCACCAGCGTGCGGTGTGGGGGCTCACCCGTCACCGCGTGCAGCACCGGTGACTGACGCGGCCACCAGTTCGTGCACATCGGGGTGGAACACGCTGGGCACGATGTAGCTGGCGTTCAGCTCGTCGTCGGTGACCACCTGCGCGATCGCCTCCGCAGCCGCCCGCAGCACGTCGAGGGTGATGGTGCGGCTGTGCGCGTCCAGCAGTCCTCGGAAAACGCCGGGAAAGGCCAGCACGTTGTTGATCTGGTTGGGGTGGTCCGACCGACCGGTCGCCACCACCGCGGCATGCTGACGCGCAACTGTGGGATCGATCTCGGGCTCCGGGTTGGCCAGGGCGAAGATCACCGGGTCGGTCGCCATCGTGTCCACGTCGTCGGCGTCGATCAGTCGCGGCGCCGATACCCCGATGAACACGTCAGCGTCGCGCATCGCGTCCTGCAGCGTGCCGGTGAGTCCGGCGGAGTTCGTGTGTTCGGCGACCCAGCGCAGGTCCGGCCCGAGGTCCGACCGGTCGCGATGCACAACCCCGCTGATGTCCACCACGGTCACATCACCCGCGCCTGAGCTGGCGCCGGCGTGCAGCAACAGCTTGAGCACCGCGGTGCCCGCTGCGCCGGCGCCGACCATCACCACCCGCACGTCGGCCAGCGCCTTGCCCACCACCCGCAGCGCGTTGGTCAGCGCGGCCAGCACGACGATTGCGGTGCCGTGCTGATCGTCGTGAAAGACGGGGATGTCGAGCTGGTCCCGCAGCCGCCGCTCGACCTCGAAACACCGCGGTGCACTGATGTCCTCAAGGTTGATCCCGGCAAAGCCCGGGGCGATGGCCGCCACCGTACGGACGATCTCGTCGACATCTTGGGTGTCCAGACACAGCGGCCAGGCGTCGATGTCCGCGAAGCGCTTGAACAGCGCCGCCTTACCTTCCATCACCGGCAGGGCCGCGGCCGGACCGATGTTGCCAAGACCGAGCACAGCGGAGCCGTCGGTCACCACCGCCACCGCATTGCGTTTGACGGTCAGTCGACGGGCGTCGTCGGGATTGTCGACGATGGCCCGGCAGATCCTGGCCACCCCGGGGGTGTAGACCATCGACAGGTCGTCCCGGTTGCGGATGGGGTGTTTGGACGCCATCTCGATGGTGCCACCGAGATGCATCAAGAAGGTTCTGTCCGACACCTTGTGCACGCTGACGGCCGGCACCTGCCGCAGTGCCTCGACGATCACATCGGCGTGCTCGGTGGACGACGCAGCGCAGGTCACATCCATCCGCAGCCGCTCGGAACCCGACGCGGTCACGTCCAACGCGGTGACCATCCCGCCAGCCTGCTCCACCGCCGCAGTCAGCTGCCCCACCCCGGTCCCCGCCGCAGGCAACTCGAGGCGGACGGTGATCGAGTAGGAGATGCTCGGCGCGGTCACGGCCTCATGCTGCCATGCCGGTGACCGGCACAGCGCCGCAACCGGCGACTGCGTCAGCGCGTCAAGCGAACGCTGCCGCCGTCGACCGGAACCAGCAGCACCCAGGTTCGCCCCGGGGCGACGGCAACGGCACCGCCAGCCGGGTCAGCCAGCTCGATGGGTGCGCCCAAGCCGTTCTTGCGCCAGCGAGCGGTGACTGCAGAGCCGTCGTGGAACAGCGTGGCGTCACCCTTGCCCTCCAGGACGGTCTCCGGGACGCGGTTGCCGGCAGGGTCCTTGTAGCCGGCACTGGCAACCCGCACCCGCAGCACCAGCACGGAGTTGGCTGCGAACTCGTCGCCAGCCGCAGCCAGACTGTCCGCACGCCGATAGGTGCCGTCGTTGAAGCTCCACGAGGTGGACCGGCCAGGCGTGAACTCCACCTCGAACGCGCGCGCTTGCTTGCCCGCGCTCATGTCTACATCCCCGAAGGGAAGGTACGGCGCCGGCGGGTCACCGTCGGGCTCGGGCAGGCTGCCTGCCAGGTCGCCCACGCGCACCATCAGGTTGTACGGGGCAGTCCGGTCGGCGGCCCGCAGATAGCCGACGTCGCCGTCGACGGTGGTTTCGATCTTCGCCCCGACAAGCCTGCGGATCGTCTGAGGCGCTCCCCCAGAGGCGACCAGGGTGGCTTGGGCGGGTCGCACGATGCCGATGTCGCTGGCTCGCATCGATCGCACCGGACCGGCCAGCCTCGGCAGTGTGGAAGAGAACATCGCCGCCAAACGGGTGCTGCCGCCCTCGACCAGCTCCTCGACCACCAGGTCGGCGCTGCGGAGACCGACCTGCGGTGCGGCCGAGGGCGTGTTGTCGATCTTGACTGCCAGAACGGGGTTCGCCGGGCTGTCGGCCTTCCGAACTCCCCCGGTCAGCGGCTGGACGCCAGGTTGCGAAGCCTCGCCGTTGGTGTCGCCGTCGCCTGCTTGGTCGTCGCCCGTCGCGTCGGCCTGCTCGCTGCCGGACGCACCACCGCTGCCGCTGGCGCCTGCTTGAGCGGAGTCGCCACTGCAAGCGGTCAGCAGCCCGAGCAGCAAGGCACAACCGGCGACAAGCAATTGTCCGCCGCAGCGGGGCTTCGTCATGCCGGTAATGATGGATCAGACTGGCCCGTCATCGGGCCAGTCTGCTCCGTGTCGAGCGACTTGTTTAGCGATTCCGCAGGGTCGCGGCCTTCCACTTGTTGGTCCACAGCGGGGAGCGGTGCACCGTGCTGCCGGTGCTCGGCGAGTGCAGGATGATCCGCTTGCCGTTGTTCCAGCCGGCGAACAGGCCGATGTGGTAGACGCTGCCGCTGCTGTTGTAAAAGGCCATCAGGTCACCCTTATGCATCTTGCTCTTGTTGATCGAGCGGGCGTAACGGTACTGGTCGCGGGACACCCGGGGGATGTGCACGCCGGTGCGCTTCTTGAAGGAGAAGTACAGCAGGCCGGAGCAGTCGAAGCGGTTGGGACCGGCGGAGCCATAGTTGTACGTGTCGCCGACCTGGCGCTTGGCGACCCGGAAGGCCTTCTTGACCTTGGCGTCGGTGGCCGCGTCGGCGTCGGGAGCGACGACCGCAGAGGTCGCCAACAGAGCGAAACTGGTGACGAGGACGAGGAAGAGGAGCGCAGCAAAGCGCTGCATGCGGAGGACTGCAGACATGGCGGAGGCTTCCTTCTCACGCCTGCGGGGTCAGCTGTCGGGTTCGGGCGAGAAGGTGCCCGGCCTCGTTCGATCGCTGGTCGGCGGATCGAGCGCGACTTAACCCCAAGCGCAACACCGGCCCCTCGGGGCCGGTGAGACGCGGTGACGGCGGGGGCCGTCGGTGGGTCCCCCGCTCCTGCCCGAGAGGTAAGTTGACGTCAGGGTGACGGGTGAGGGCGGGTTCGGGGCAGGACTCGGCGTCGATCGCCTCACCTATTCAGTTGTCTGGCCGGCTGCCCGCAGTCGATCACGCGCGGGTAACTAACCAGACGGAACCGTACAAAGAGATCTGCGTTATGCCAAGCGGTTCACAGAAACTCCACAGCCCCCCCACCCCCACACACGCTTGGGGGTGTTACCGCCGACTCTCAGAGTTTGCGGCCACCGTCCACGTAGAGCGTCTGACCGGTGATGAAGCCGGCCTCCTCGCTGGCCAGGAAGCTGATGGCGTGCGCGATGTCAGCGGGGTAACCGACGCGGCGCACCGGAGTGATCTCGGCGGCCGCAGTCCGGAAGGCCTCGGGGGTCGAGCCCACGCGTCGGGCGGTCTCGTCGGTCATGTCGGTGACGACGAAACCCGGCGCGACGGCGTTGGCGGTGATGCCGAACGGGCCGAGCTCGATGGCCAGGGTGCGGGTCAGCCCTTGCAGGCCCATCTTGGCCGCGGAGTAGTTGGCCTGTCCACGGTTGCCCAGCGCGGACACGCTCGACAGGTTGACGATGCGGCCGTAGCGCGCGGCCACCATGTGCTGCTGAGCCGCCTTGGTGACCAGGAACGTGCCACGAAGGTGCACCGACACCACCTGGTCCCAGTCGTCTGCCGACATCTTGAACAGCAGGTTGTCGCGGGTGATGCCAGCATTGTTGACCAGAACGTGCAGCCCTCCCAGGTCTTCGACGACCCGCTGCACAGCCTGCTC
>JACCYS010000183.1 GCA_013696365.1 Nocardioidaceae bacterium | reverse complement strand
GCAACCCTGCTAAGGCGGTCCTGAGCCAGCAGCGCGTCCAGGATGCTGTCGCTGATCTGGTCAGCGATCTTGTCGGGGTGGCCCTCCGTGACGGACTCAGAGGTAAAAAGACGTCGGGTCACGCGGTTGCTCCGTTCGGTGGCTGACCTCATGATCAGGGGCGGAGTCACCCACCCTAGCGAAACGGGGATCCCGAGCCGGTCAGCCTCGACCGGTAAGACTCAGCCGTGCTGTCGTGGTGGCTCGGCAAGATGCTTGGCCACCAAGTCCCAGAGGAAAGCGGCCAGCTCGGTTTTGGCCGCCGCGCGGACGGGGTGCTCGGCGCCCGTGCGCTCCAGCACTGTCGCGTCAGTGTCATCGCGGTCGAACACCCGCCCGGCACCGACATCGTTGGCGACCAGCAGGTCACACCCCTTGCGCGCCAGCTTGGCGCGGGCATGGGCAAGCACATCTCCCGCATCGTCGCCGGTCTCGGCCGCGAACCCGACCAGCACTGGGGCAGCAGCTTCGCCCCGTTGACAAACCAGGTCGGCCAAGATGTCCGGGTTCTGCACCAGCTCGAGCGGCGCCACGGCTCCGTCGGATGACTTCTTGATCTTGTGTGCGGCAGCACCGGCCGGCCGAAAGTCAGCAGGGGCTGCGGCCATCACCACCGCATCGGCACCGGGGGCTTCGGCCAGTGCCGCGCGGTGCAGGTCTGCGGTGGTCTCGACGTGCACGACCCGGACGCCCGCGGGGGCTGGCAACGACACGTTCGCGGCCAGCACGGTCACCT
The DNA here is from genome assembly GCA_013696365.1 of Nocardioidaceae bacterium. Taxonomy (GTDB): domain Bacteria; phylum Actinomycetota; class Actinomycetes; order Propionibacteriales; family Nocardioidaceae; genus JACCVL01. The sequence continues at coordinate 13,341 of JACCYS010000183.1, read as the reverse complement.
CCGCACCTCGGGCCACGGCCGTTGTGGCCAGTGCGTATCCCATCCGGCCGGACGAGCGGTTGCCAAGGAAGCGCACCGGGTCGAGCGGCTCGCGGGTGCCACCGGCGCTGACCAGCACGCGGCGACCGTGCAACTCCGACTTGGCAGCGAGCGCCGCCCGGGCGATCTGCACGATGCCGGCAGGATCCGGCAGCCGGCCCTTTCCGGAGTCGGTGCCGGTGAGCCGGCCGGTGTCCGGCTCGATGACCACCGTGCCCCGGGCGCGCAGCACGGCGACGTTGTCGCGGGTCGCCGGGTGCTCCCACATCTCGGTATGCATCGCCGGCGCCACGAGCACCGGGCACCTGGCGGTCAGCACGGTGGCGGTCAGCAGGTCGTCTGCCCTGCCGTGTGCCATCCGTGCGAGCAGATCGGCGGTTGCAGGCACGATCAGCACCAGGTCGGCGGATCGGCCGAGGGCCACGTGGGCCACCTCGTGGACGTCGTCGAAGACCTCGACGGTGACGGGTTGGCCGGACAGCGCCTCCCACGTGGCGCGGCCGACAAACTGCAACGCCGACCGAGTCGGGACAACTCGCACGTCATGACCGGTCTCGGTCAACCCGCGCAACACCTCGCACGCCTTGTAGGCGGCCACACCCCCGGAGACACCCAGCACGACACGCGGACGGCCAGGTGCCGGTGAGGAGTGCTCGGCTGGGGGGCTCAGGACTCCTCCGCTGCCTCCGGCTCGACGATGTCCTCGCACACCAGCAGGTCGCCCTCGATCTCGCGCAGTGCGATCGACAGCGGCTTCTCTTGCACATGGGTGTCGACCAGCGGGCCGACGTACTCCAGCAGACCCTCGCCGAGCTGGGAGTAGTAGGCGTTGATCTGGCGGGCGCGTTTGGCGCTGTAGAGGACCAGCTTGTACTTGGAGTCGGTCTTCTGCAGCAGGGTGTCGATGGGCGGGTTGGTGATGCCCTCGGCGACGGCAGGGTTGTGCGGCACGGGATCAGGCCTCATTGCGGTGTTGGCAGCAGGTGGTCAGCCCCACAAGGCTACCAAGTCGGCGGCCGCCCGCCGAACGTCGGCGTTCACGATGGTCGTGTCGAACTCCGACTCGGCAGCCATCTCGGCTCGGGCCGTCGCCAGGCGGCGCTCCCGCTCAGCAGCAGGCTCCGTGCCGCGACCTCGCTGCCGCCGGACGAGCTCGTCCCAGCTGGGCGGTGCCAGGAACACGAAACAGGCGTCGGGCTTCGCTGCCCGTACCTGCCGGACACCCTGCAGATCGATCTCCAGCAGCGCCTTGCCGCCGGCCGCCAGCACCCGCTCCACCGGGGTGCGGGGCGTGCCATAGCGGTGGGTGCCGTGAACGACCGCCCACTCCAGCAACTCATCGGCCGCAATCGCGCGATCGAACTCGTCAGGGGACACGAACAGGTAGTGCTCACCGTGGCGCTCGCCGGGACGTGGGGCACGGGTCGTGGCAGACACTGACACCCAGACCTGCGGATGGTTGCGACGTACCTCGGCCACGACGGTGCCCTTACCGACTGCCGTCGGGCCGGCCAGCACCAGCAGCCGATGCCGCTCAGGTGCGGTCGGCAAACTCGCGCTCGAGGGCAGCGATCTGATTGGTGCCAAGACCCCGGACCCGTCTGGTAGAGGCGATGCCGATGCGCTCCATCAACTGCTGCGCCCGGACCTTGCCGACCCCAGGCATGGACTGCAACAGGTCGAGCACCTTCATCTTGCCGATCACGTCGTTGTCCTGGCCAACATGCATGACCTCGCTCAACGAGCCGCCGGCATGCTTCAGCCGGTTCTTGACCTCGGCCCGCTCGCGGCGGGACGCCGCCGCCTTGTCCAGCGCTGCCTGGCGCTGCTGCGGAGTGAGCGGCGGCAATGCCACGTCTGGTCACCTCATCGTCGGCTGCGGATTGTTCGTTGCGCCGTGCGAACACCTGCAGGCGCAGGGGCAACTTAGCGAGCCGGGCCAACAGGGGGCAACCGCCCCATCGGTCATCCGCGACTACTCCGGCTGCTGCTCACCCGAGCCGCCGCCGAGAGTGACACCGCACTCCTTCTCGGCGTTAGCGTCGATCGTGTCCTGAGCAGCACTCACCTGGGGGTCTTGCAACTTCTGCACCTCGACGGTCAGCTGCTGCAACTTCTCCGGCGTCACACCCTCCGGCAGGTTCTGCGGGGTGGGGCTCGAGGGCAACTCGGCTAGCTGTTCGAAAGTCAGACCGGCATCCGCGACCGCTTGTTCAAAGTCGTCGAGACCGGACACCAGGGTCTGCCATTCTGTCGCGACCTCGTCGGGCGCCTTCTGACTCAACTCGCGCATCGTGTCGAAGGCCGTTTGGATCCCCGCCGCGCCGTCCGCGCCGCCCCCGTCCAGCCCCTCGAAATCCTTCTCCGCGGCCTTCAGTGCAGTGCAGTATTCCTCGGTGCTTGCGCCGCTGCTTGACTCCGAGCCCTCGCCGCTTTCGCTGGAGCCGCTCTCGCTCGAACTGCCCTCGCTGGAGCTGCTCTCACTTGCGCCGTCCGCGTTCTCGCTGGCCGAATCGCCGCCGGAGCAGCCGGCCAGCGAGCCCAGGACCAGCACCGCACTGGCGGCGGCGGTACGTGTCGTCAAGCGCTTCATCCAGATGTCTCCTCGAGCAAGGGGGCGTCGGCCACAGAACTCCGCCAGCCTCTCACACCGAGCCCACCGTTCAAGGTGACCGCCGCCGCGCCGGCGCCAACCCGGGTTACACCCGGAACGCTTCGAGCAGGACGTCGCGCTGCCACAGCGCCGCAGAGCGCAGCGCGGCCGGGTCCGGTCCGGCGCTGAGCACGTCGCGCGACGTCGAGGGCAGCACCTGCTCGATCACCGAGCCGAAGATCCTGGAGACGTCCGCCGCGGTCCCGCCCTGCGCGCCGAGCCCCGGCGCGAGCACGGGGCCGCCCACGTCGAGACCGGCACCACCGATACCGGCCGACGCCAGGTCGACCTCGCTCAAGGTGGCGCCGACGACGACTCCGACCGAGCCGACAGCGGCGCCTGCCACCGCGTTCTCTGCGCGCACCGACGCCAGCACTGCGGCAGCGGCGCTGATGCTGGGGTCACCGGTGCTGGGGCCACCGGTGCTGGGGTCGCCGGTGCCGCTATCCGCGCCCGCGACCCGGGCATGCTGCAACCCGGTGCCCTCAGAGGGATTGGAGGTCAGCCCCAGCACGAACACGCCGCCCCCATGTTCGCGGGCGGTGTCCAGGAACGGTCGCAACGACTCGAACCCGAGGTAGGGGTTGACCGTGATCGCATCCACCGAGAGCGGCGCCGCGGCAAGCAAGTACGCGTCTGCGTAGGCCTGGGCGGTGGAGCCGATGTCCCCGCGCTTGACGTCCAGCAGCACGATCGCGCCTGCCGAGCGGGCCGCCCGGACGGTCTGCTCGAGCACCGCGATCCCCGCAGCGCCGTGCCGCTCGAAGAAGGCCGACTGCGGCTTGAGCACGGCAACCTCCTCGGCCAGCGCGTCCACCACCGTCTCGCAGAAAGCAGCCAACCCGCCCGCGTCGTCGGGCAGACCCCAGGCGCCGAGCAGCGACGGATGCGGGTCGATGCCCACGCATAATGGCCCGCGCCGCCCGGTGGCCTGCTGCAGCCGGGCGCCAAACCGCTCCATCACATCGACACCTCGGCCCGCAGTGCGGAGGTGCCCGCAGGCCGGTGCGCCACCCCGACCACCTCGCGGGGTGAGACGGCGGCACGCAGCGCGAGCTCGCTGCGCAGTTCGTCGGCGACCCGTGCCGGCGAGGACGGGTCATGAAACGTGCTGGTTCCCACCTGCACCGCGCTGGCGCCGGCGGCGAGGAACTCCAGCGCGTCGAAACCGGTGCGGATACCGCCGATGCCGATGATCGGCACCTCGGGCATGGCTGCGTATACCTGCCACACGCAGCGCAGGGCAAGCGGTCGGATAGCAGGACCGGACAGCCCACCGGTGACCCCGCCGAGCGCCGGTCGCAGCGTGACCGGGTCGATCGCCAGCCCGAGCGTCGTGTTCACCATCGACAACCCACTGGCCCCACCCTCCATCACCGCCTCGGCAACGGTCACGATGTCGGTGACGTCCGGCGACAGCTTGGCTAGCACCGGGATGTCCTTGGGGATCCCGCGCCGAGTCGCCGAGATCACACGTGCTGCCTGGAACGGGTCGCAGGCGAACACCAGCCCCCTGTTCTCGACGTTGGGGCAGGAGATGTTGACCTCGACCGCGGCCACACCGGGGGCCATCCCCACCCGGCGGGCAAGCTCGGCATACTCCCCCAGCGAGCCACCGGCGATACTCACCACCGGCTGGGCCCCTTGCTTCACCAGCCAGGGAAGGTCGTCGGCGAGGAACGTGTCGATACCTGGGCCCTGCAGGCCGATCGAGTTGAGCATGCCGGACGGCGTCTCGACCATTCGCGGGGTAGCCCTGCCCGATCTCGCATCGAGCATGACCGACTTGGTGACGACCGCTCCGATGGCGGCCAGGTCGAGGAACGGCGTCAACTCGCGACCGGCGGCGGCGCAGCCCGAGGCGGTCATCACCGGTGTCGGGTACCGCACCCCGGCCACCTCGACGGTCATGTCGACCGCCGCCTCGGCAACAGATGGTTGTGCCGTCACCGCTGCCCCCCTGCCCCCGGTGCCCCGACTGTCCCAGCCGGCACCGTGCCCACCTCGTCCCACAGCACCCGATCGCCGCGGAACACCGGCCCGTCTGTGCATGAGCGCACCATCCGCACGTGGCCGTCATCGCCACGTACCGGCAGCACGCAGGTCATACAGACACCCACACCACACGCCATCGCCTCCTCGACCGCGCACTGGCTGCGGGCGCCCCGCTCCTCGGCGACCGCGGCCACCGCACGCAGCATGGCCATCGGGCCGCAGGCGTAAACGACTGGCGCGCCGGTGCGCTGCAACAGCGCTGGCAGCACCGTCGTCACCTGTCCGCGAACGCCGAGCGAGCCGTCGTCGGTGCTGACCTCGACCGACTGCGAGGTCCGGCGTGCCTCCAGCAGCCCGAACAGCCGAGTCTCGGTTGCCGCGCCGAGGACCATGTGGACCGCGCAGCCGCGCTCACGCAGCCTGTCGGCGAGCCCGAACAGTGGCGCCGTACCGTATCCCCCGCCGACCAGCACGCACGGAACCGGCTGCCGGGGCAGCGTAAAGGGGCGACCCAGCGGCCCGATCACGTCGAGAATGTCGCCGCCGCGCAGCCCGGCCAACCATTCGGTGCCCTTGCCGGCGACGGCGAACACCACCTCGACGGTGCCGCCGTACACCCCCGAGCTGCGAGTGCGGTAGATCGAGAAGCTGCGCCGCAGCAGCATGCCGGTGTGCTCGCCGCCCACCGCCATCGCCACGAACGTACCCGGCCGGGTGCGCTCGGCGATCCCCGGCGCCACCACGGTCAGGTGGTGGTAGGCGCCAACCCGATCGTTGGACAACACCCGACCACTGACCTGCAGCGGGTCGTACGTGACAGTCACGCCTGGTCCTCGGGGCGGACCTGTGCGGCCCAGTCCTGCAGCGACCGCACGCCCACGTTGCCGGCGAGCAGTGCCTCGATCCCTTGCACCGCCGCGGCCAGCCCTTGCACCGTGGTGATGCAGGGGATGTTGCGGGCGACGGCCGCGCTGCGGATCTCGTACCCGTCCAGCCGGGGGTTGCCGCTAGAGGTGGTGCCGTGCGGGGTGTTGACGACCAGGTCGACGTCGCCGTCCAGGATCCGCGCCACGATGCCGGATCGGTGCCGCGCCGGACCGTCGTCGTCCGGCTGCTCGGTGACCGGCAGCTCCCACAGTTTGCGGATGACCTCGGCTTCGACACCGTTGTGCCGCAGCACCTCTGCGGTACCCCTGGTGGCGAGAATGGCGAAGCCGAGATCGGCCAGCCGCTTGATCGGGAAGATCATGTGCCGCTTGTCCCGGTTCGCCATCGAGCAGAACACCCGCCCCGAGGTGGGGAGGCCACCGAAGGCCCCCGCCTGGCTCTTCGCGAAGGCCGTCCCGAAGCCAGCGTCGATGCCCATCACCTCACCGGTGGAGCGCATCTCCGGACCGAGCACGGTATCGACGCTCTGTCCGTCGACGGTCCGGAAGCGGTTGAACGGCATCACCGCCTCCTTCACCGCAACCGGAGCCTGTGGTGACGCGTGCGCACCGTCGCCGGATGGCGGCAGCATGCCCTCGACGCGCAGGTCCGCGATCGACGTGCCGAGCATCACCCGGGCGGCAGCCTTTGCCAGCTGCACACTGGTTGCCTTGGAGACGAACGGGACCGTGCGCGACGCCCGAGGGTTCGCCTCCAGCACGTACAGGGTGTCGCCGTTCAGCGCGTACTGCACGTTCAGCAGCCCCAGCACGCCGACTCCCCTGGCCAGCGCCTCCGTCGAGCTGCGGATCCGGTCGATCTCCTCTCGTCCGAGGGTGATGGGCGGCAGCGCACAGGCAGAGTCACCGGAATGGATGCCGGCCTCCTCGATGTGCTCCATCACACCACCGATGTAGAGCTCGGTGCCGTCGAAGATCGCATCCACGTCGATCTCGACCGCATCGTCGAGGAAGCGGTCCACCAGCACCGGGTGCTCCGGCGAGATGTCGGTGGCGCGAGCGATGTAGCCAGACAGCGCCTGGTCGTCGTAGACGATCTCCATCCCTCGACCGCCAAGGACGTATGACGGTCGCACCAGGACCGGGTAGCCGACACGTTCTGCTACCCGCTTGGCTCCCTCGTAGGACGTCGCGGTGCCGTGCTTGGGGGCGGGCAGCCCCGCCTCGGCGAGCACCGCACCGAACGAGCCGCGGTCCTCGGCCAGGTGGATCGCCGCCGGCGGGGTGCCGACGATCGGCACCCCCTCGTCGGCCAGCGCCTGCGCCAGCCCCAGCGGTGTCTGCCCGCCGAGCTGGACGACCACTCCGGCGACCGGACCGGCCTGCTGTTCGGCGTGCACCACCTCGAGCACGTCTTCCAAGGTGAGCGGCTCGAAGTACAGCCGGTCGGAGGTGTCGTAGTCGGTGGACACCGTCTCGGGGTTGCAGTTGACCATCACGGTCTCGTAGCCGGCCGCGGACAATGCCAACGCCGCGTGCACGCAGGAGTAGTCGAACTCGATGCCCTGGCCGATGCGGTTGGGCCCGCTGCCGAGGATGATCACCGCCTCTCGCTGCCGCGAAGCGACCTCGGTCTCGTCCTCGTAGGTCGAGTAGTGGTATGGCGTGCGAGCGTCGAACTCGGCGGCGCAGGTGTCCACGGTTTTGAAGACCGGACGCAACCCGAGCGCATGCCGCACGCCGCGGACCACATCGGGCCGCATACCGCGCAACTCCCCGATCTGTACGTCCGACAGCCCGTGGCGCTTGGCCTCGAGCAGCAGGTCGGGGTGCAACATGTCCGCGTCCCGGACGGCAGCGGCGACCTCGGCGATGAGCTCTATCTGGTCGAGGAACCAGCGGTCGATGCCGGTGGCCTGGTGCACCTGCTCGACGCTGGCCCCGGCCCGCAGCGCGTCCATCACCAGCCGCAACCGACCGTCGTGCGGCACCTGGATGCGACCCAGCAGGTCGTCGCGGTCGGCTGGCTCGCGAGCCCACGAGAAGGGCGCGTCCCGGCTCTCCAGCGAGCGCAGCGCCTTGTTCAGCGCCTCGGTGAAGCAGCGGCCGATCGCCATCGCCTCGCCGACCGACTTCATATGGGTGGTGAGCCGCGGGTCGGCTGCCGGGAACTTCTCGAAGGCGAACCGCGGAACCTTGACCACCACGTAGTCCAGGGCCGGCTCAAAGCTTGCCGGGGTCTGCTCGGTGATGTCGTTGGGGATCTCGTCCAGGGTGTAGCCGATGGCTACCTTGGCGGCGATCTTGGCGATCGGGAAGCCGGTCGCCTTGCTGGCCAGGGCGCTGGATCGCGAGACGCGCGGATTCATCTCGATGACCACCATCCGCCCGTTCTCCGGGTGTACGGCAAACTGGATGTTGCATCCGCCGGTGTCCACCCCGACGTCGCGGATGACCCCGATCGCGATGTCGCGCATCCGCTGGTACTCGCGGTCGGTGAGTGTCATCGCAGGCGCAACCGTGATCGAGTCGCCGGTGTGCACGCCCATCGGGTCGACGTTCTCGATGGAGCAGACGATGACGACGTTGTCGGCGCGGTCACGCATGACCTCGAGCTCGTACTCCTTCCAGCCGAGGATGGACTCCTCGAGCAACACCTCGGTGGTCGGACTGGCGGCCAGCCCGGCGCCGGCGATGCGCCGCAACTCGGGCTCGTCGTGCGCGATACCCGAGCCGACACCACCCATCGTGAACGACGGCCGGACCACCACCGGATATCCCAGCTCGTCGGCGACGGCGACGCACTCGTCCAGGGTGTGCGCCACCGTCGACCGGGCGACCTCGGCCTGCCAGTGGTCGGGCAGACCCTGCACGACCTGTTTGAACGACTCGCGGTTCTCACCGCGCTGGATCGCCTCGATGGAGGCGCCGATCAGCTCGACGTCGTACTTGTCCAGCACCCCGGACTCTGCCAGGGCGACGGCGGCGTTGAGCGCAGTCTGCCCGCCGAGGGTGGCCAGCAGGGCGTCCGGCCTCTCCTGGGCGATCACCCGCTCGACGAACTCCGGCGTGATCGGCTCGACGTAGGTGGCGTCGGCGAGCTCCGGGTCGGTCATGATGGTGGCCGGGTTGGAGTTGACCAGCACCACCCGCAGCCCCTCCGCCCGCAACACCCGACAGGCCTGGGTGCCGGAGTAGTCGAACTCGCAGGCCTGGCCGATCACGATCGGCCCCGATCCGATCACCAGGACGGACTGCAGGTCGGTGCGACGCGGCATCAGACGGCCTCCCGGTGATGGTCGAGCAGGTCGGCAAAGCGGTCGAACAGGTAGCTCGCGTCGTGCGGTCCGGCGGCAGCCTCGGGGTGGTACTGCACGCTGAATGCTTTGAGCGCACCACCACGGTCGCTGAGCTGCAGGCCCTCCACCACGTCATCGTTCAGGCACACGTGCGAGACGGCTGCCACGCCGTGGCTCGTCTGTACCGGAGCGTCCACCGGGGCGTCGACGGCGAACCCGTGATTGTGCGCGGTGACCTCGACCCGGCCGGTCTGCCGGTCGAAGACCGGCTGGTTGATGCCGCGGTGGCCGTAGCGCAGCTTGTAGGTGTGGAACCCCAGCGCCCGGCCAAAGAGTTGGTTGCCGAAGCAAATGCCGAAGAACGGCAGGCCGCGGTCGAGCACCTCGTCGAGCAGCCTGACCGGCCCGGACGTCGCGGCCGGGTCGCCCGGACCGTTGGAGAAAAACACCCCGTCGGCGTCGGTGGCCACCACCTCATCGATGCCTGCCGAGGCAGGCAGCACATGCACCTCGATGCCGCGCGCCGCGAGCAGTTGCGGGGTCATGACCTTGATCCCTAGATCGAGTGCGGCAACCGTTGCCCGGCGACCACCGACGGCGGGCACGACGTACGGCTCGGCGGTGGTCACCTCGCCGGCCAGGTCGGCGCCGCTCATCGCCGGCGCCGTCCGTACGGTGGCCAGCAGCGACTGCACGCTGCTGGGGGTCGAGGAGATGCCGACCCGCATCGCCCCGCGCTCACGTAGATGTCGTGTCAGTGCTCGCGTGTCCACCCCGCTAATGCCGACGACGCCGTGCTGCTCGAGCTCACTGTCCAGGCTGCGCCGGGAGCGCCAGCTGCTTGGTCGTGGCGCCGGGTCACGCACCACGTATCCGGCAACCCAGATGCGCGCAGACTCGTCGTCCTCGTCGTTGACACCGGTGTTGCCGATGTGCGGCGCCGTCTGCACCACCACCTGGCGGCGGTAGGACGGGTCCGTCAGCGTCTCTTGATAGCCGGTCATGCCGGTGGCGAAGACTGCCTCCCCGACGGTTTCCCCGATGGCACCATAGGCCAGGCCGGCGAAGGCTCGACCGTCCTCCAGCACCAGCACTGCCGGTTGGCGTCGGCTGTGCACACCCTGCCTCATGGAGAAACCCCCTGGTCGAGTCGTTGGATGAGCTGTTCGATCTGCGCACGGCCGGCGGTGTCTGGGGGTTGAAAGCCGGTGTCCACAATGTGATCGCCGAGCCGCCAGCGGACCACCACCACCCCGAGATGTCGGGGTGCGAGCCGGTTGGCGATGCCCGCCTCGCGCCGAACGCTCAGCAGCTCGGCGGCCCCGATGGCGAAGCCGCTGGCGCCGGGGCGATGCACTAGCAGCTCACCGCTGTCTGCGGTCAGCTCAGCTGGGCCTCGTCGCCCGAGCCCGTGTGCACTGATCCGGTCGAGCCAGTCGCCGGCGGTCGTCGTCCCCAGGTAGGTGCACCGAAGCCGCGACCCGGTGTCGCCGATCCCCGCCGCCGAGAGCCAGCGGGGCTCGGCGAGACGCTGCTGCCTGCCGGCACGTCCACGCCACCCCCACCACATCGCGGCCCAGATGAGTACCACCAGCACGAGCACCAGCAGCCCGGCACGGACCTCTGCGGGAACTGCGCTCACCGGAGTACCCCTGCGGGCTCCGGCTGGACCAGCGCACCGGCGAGCACGGTGGCGCGCCCGCGCAGGAAGGTCGCGATCACGTGGCCGGGCAGTTCGCGGCCGGCGTACGGGGTGTTGCGCGACAGCGATGACAGTCGGTCGGCGCGGACCGTGCGCTGGGCGTCGGGGTCGACGAGCACCAGGTTCGCCGGCTCACCGGCAGCAAGCGGCCGGCCCTGCCCAGGCACCCGCCCGATCACGGCTGGCCGAGTCGACATCCGGTCGGCGACACCGGCCCAGTCGAGCAAACCGGTGTCCACCATCGTCTGCTGCACCACCGACAGTGCGGTCTCCAGACCCAGCATGCCCATCGCCGCCGCCGACCATTCGCACTCCTTGTCCTCCACCGGGTGCGGGGCATGGTCGGTCGCCACCGCGTCGATGGTGCCGTCAGCGAGCCCGGCCCCCAGCGCCTCCACGTCCGACGACGACCGCAGCGGCGGGTTCACCTTGTAGCGCGGGTCGTACGTGCGCACCAGCTCGTCGGTGAGCAGCAGGTGGTGCGGCGTGACCTCCGCAGTCACCGCCCAGCCCTTCGACTTCGCCCAGCGGATGATCTCGACCGAGCCGGCCGTGGAGACGTGGCAGACGTGCAGTCGGGAGCCCACATGTGCCGCCAGCAACACATCTCGGGCGACGATCGCCTCCTCAGCGACCGCGGGCCAGCCGGTCAGACCGAGCCGACCGGACAACTCCCCCTCGTTCATCTGCGCACCCTCGGTCAGCCGGGGCTCCTGCGCGTGCTGCGCCACCACCCCGTCGAAGGCCTTGACGTACTCGAGCGCACGGCGCATCAGCACCGCATCGGACACACAATGCCCGTCGTCGGAGAACACCCGGACGCGGGCGGCCGAGTCGGCCATCGCGCCAAGCTCGGCCAGGCGCTGGCCGGCGATACCGATGGTCACCGCACCGACCGGCTGCACGTCACACCAGCCGGCCTCCCGACCGAGTCGCCATACCTGCTCCACGACGCCGGCTGTGTCGGCGACAGGGTCGGTGTTGGCCATCGCGTGCACGGCGGTGAAGCCGCCCAGGGCCGCCGCCCGGGTGCCGCTGTCAACGGTCTCGGCGTCTTCCCGACCGGGCTCGCGCAGGTGAGTGTGCAGGTCGACCAAGCCTGGCAGTGCAACCAATCCGGCGGCGTCAACCACGTTGGCGTCAGCCGGCGCCTCCGCCGCCTGGGCACCTGTCGCGACCAGGGTGCCGTTGGCCAACAGCAGGTCGGTGGGCTTGGCGCCGAGCGGCCGCACACCGCGTATCAGGGTCGAGCCGTTCGGCATGGTCATCGGTCCTGCCCCCCCTCGGAGCCGCTGAGTAGCAGATAGAGCACGGCCATCCGCACGGCGACGCCGTTGGCCACCTGCTCGACGATCACCGAGCGCGGGTGATCGGCCACCTCCGCAGTGATCTCCACCCCACGGTTCATCGGCCCCGGATGCATGACGATGGCGTGCTCGGGCAGCAACGCCATCCGGCGCGCGTCGATGCCGTAACGACGGCTGTACTCGCGCGGGCTGGGGAAGAAGCCACCCGCGGCTCCCCGCTCGCGCTGCACCCGCAACATCATCACGGCGTCGCTCTTGGGCAGCGAGCCGTCCAAGTCATAGGAGGTTGCCACCGGCCAGGTCTGCACCCCGACCGGCAGCAGCGTCGGCGGGGCCACCAAGGTGACCTCGGCGCCCAGCGTGCTAAGCAGCAGCGCGTTTGAGCGGGCGACCCTGCTGTGCAGCACGTCCCCCACGATCGTCACCCGGCAGCCATCCAGGTCTCCGGTGCCGCCGGCGAGGTGCCGGCGCAGGGTGAACGCGTCCAGCAGTGCCTGGGTGGGGTGCTCGTGCGTCCCGTCGCCGGCGTTGATCACCGACCCGTCGACCCAGCCGCTGGTCGCGAGGCGATGCGGCGCACCAGACGACTGGTGTCGCACGATCACCGCGTCGGCGCCCAGTGCCTGCAAGGTGAGTGCGGTGTCCTTGAGGCTCTCACCCTTGGACACGCTCGACCCCTTTGCCGAGAACGTGATGACGTCTGCGGACAGCCGCTTGGCGGCGGCCTCGAACGAGATCCTGGTGCGGGTCGAGTCTTCGAAGAAGAGGTTCACCACCGTGCGCCCACGGAGCGTCGGCAACTTCTTGATCGGCCGGTCGGCGAGGGCGAGCAGCTCTGCCGCGGTGTCCAAGACCCGCAGCGCCTGGGGGTGGTCGAGGTCAGCTGCGCTCAACAGGTGTCGGATCATCGCAGCCCGCCCACCCTGGCCGCTTCGTCGCCGCCGGTTGGTTGCCCGGCGACATCGGTCGGCTCGGCGTCGGTGATGCAGACCGCGTCGGCGCCGTCGTACTCGGCAACCGAGACACGGACCTGCTCGACCAGCGACGTAGGCAGGTTCTTGCCGACGAAGTCCGCTCGCACCGGCAACTCTCGATGTCCCCGATCAACCAGAACCGCCAAGCGCACTGCCCGAGGCCGGCCGAGGTCATGCAGGGCGTCCAGCGCCGAGCGAACTGTGCGGCCGGAGAAGAGGACATCGTCGACCAGCACGACCATCGCGTCGTCTACCCCGGTCGGCGGCAACTCGGTGTGCTCCAGAGAGCGGGCGGGGCGCAAGCGCAGGTCGTCGCGATACATCGTGACGTCGAGCGACCCGGTAGGAATGTCGACCCCCTCGACGGCCGCGATCCGCTCGGCGATCCGGCGTGCCAGCGGGACACCGCGGCGCGGGATGCCGAGCAGCAAGAGACCGTCGCTGCCCCGATTACGTTCCAGGATCTCGTGCGCGATGCGGGTCAG
>JACCYS010000109.1 GCA_013696365.1 Nocardioidaceae bacterium | reverse complement strand
CTGGCCTGAGCCGCACCCGAGGCCGCGAGCCAAGTCAGTAGTACGGGGCCTCGCGGCGGGCGAGCATCCGTCGACGCAACCAGACCAACCCCCCGCCGAGCACCACGAGCCCTGCGAGCACGGCTGCGATAACCAGCACCTGTGCGTCCACGGCGTCGGCTGGCTCGTCGCTGCTTGCCGTCGTCGGGTCAGCATCGGGCTGTGACGAAGCCGCGTCAGCCCTGCCTGTTGTCTCGGCCGGGCGGTCGAGGTCGGCGAGCACCGTGCTCGGCACCTGAACCGAGTCGATCAGCGCCGGGCTGCCTTCGGATCCAGCCAACAAGGTGGCACCGTCGCCGAGCACAGTGATCGACTCACCCTGCTGCTGGCTGGGCAGGTCGATGGTAGCGACCTCTGACCAGTCGGACAGTCGATACATCAGCGCCTTGCCGTACAGCCGCACCACCGCGCCCTCACCACCCGGCAGCACGCTGGCGTCGGTCACCAGGCCGGGCACCCGAACGTCTGGGACCGGCTCGGGTTTGACTGGTTCGTCGGGCTGCATGTCGTCGGGCAGCGCTAAAACCTCGCCGCCCAGCACCTCTTTGGTGATCAACCAGCCACCCCCGTCGGGCGCCATCAGCAGCGCCTCGACGTCCGGGTTTCCGGCGGGATAGGTCAGCGGATATGTCTCCGGCTGCACGGTGTGCTCCCCGCGGCCCGGAGCCGGCAGAGAGTACAAGGCGACGTCGTCTCGCTCGTGCTGGTTGTCGCCGGTGTCGGCCACCCACAGCGTTGTGCCCTGCACGGCAAGGGCCTCGGGGTCCACCACCTCAGGGTCCAGACCCTTGAGCAACGTGGTGCCAACGATGTCGCCGCTGGCCCGCTCGATGACAAACACGATCGGGTCGTGCCCGGAGTCGTTGACGGTGTAGAGCAACCCGTCGTCGGCCGGTGAGACTCCGAGGGCGCTGGACTCGCTGACCCGCTTGTCCTTGATGACGATGTCGCTGCGGGTCTCTTGGCCCCATGCTTGGGCTCCGCCGGAGCCGGACAGCACCAGCAGGCAGAGCAGGGCCATCAGCGGCTTCCGGTGCACACCTGTCCGCCGTCTGAGGGTCACGACGGCCCCACCCCGAGCAACTCTGCCAGCCGCGGCTGGACCTGCCAGTCGGTCACCAGCCGCTCATAGTCGCGCCGCACCGCTCCGTCCGGCTCCGGTCCGCCGGTGGCGGTGCGGACCGCACGCAGCAACGAGTTGCGGGGGGTGTGCACACTGTCGACGAACTCGACCACGTCCACCCGGTAGCCGTGCAGGCGAAGCAGGGCGGAGCGCACCGCATCGGTGAGCGTGTCGGCCAACCGCTCGCGCAAGATGTTGTGCCGGGTGAGCAGCTCGTAGGGCGCGGGCGCCGCCTGGCCCCGCAGTTGGTGCTGCAAGTGGTGGTGGCAGCACGGCGCGGCCAGCAGCACCGACGACCGCCATTCCACTGCGCGTGCGAGCGCATCGTCGGTGGCCGTGTCACAGGCGTGCAGCGCAAGCACCACCTCGGGAGTCGAGTCGATCTCGACGTCGGCGATCCCTGCCTCGACGAAGCGCAGACCACCAGCACCGAGACGCCCCGCCAGCTCGGTGTTGCGCTCCCGCGCCTGGCGTTTGCGGTCCACGCCGACAAAGTCGACGGGCAGACCCCGCTGCTCGGTGAGCCACCGGTATGCGGCAAAGGTGAGGTAGGCGTTGCCACAGCCGAGGTCCACCACACGCAGCGGCTCCTCGGTGGTGGGGGCCCGTAGCCGGCCCGCCGCCAGCGACTCGTCAACGACGGTGCTCAGCTGTCGACAGAACTGCTCGACCTGGCGGTGTTTGTCACGCTGCGCGGTCTTGACGCGGCCGTCGGCCGTGGTGATTCCAGCTGCCACCAGCCATTCGTCGGTTGGCGCGAGCACACGGGCCTTGACCCGGTCGTGCGCCCGTTCGGGGCTTGCAGCGCCCGGTTCGGGCACCACCCGTGCTGCCTCGTGCACCTGCGCCGCACCCCGCTTGGTGACCCGCAGCTGCAGCGTGCGGGTGCCGGTCTCGACGTGCCAGTTGCCGAACGGCGCGGCCAGCAGCTCATCGACCAGCGACGCGGCTGCTGCACCCTGCCGGGCGTTGCGGGTGTGCGCCTGGGTGTCGTCGTAGGCGGTCGACTGCAGATGTCGGCCGGCGCGCAGGTCCACCGGGCGCAGCACCACCCGTCGCCACTGTGGCTGTGTCCCGCGGCGGCGACCCGAGCTGACCGCGCGCAGCAGATCGTCAGACAGGACCAGCTCGCGCACCCGGGCCAGCGCATCGTCAAGCGGCATCGGCACCCGGCTCAGCGCCCGATGGCGACGACGACGACCACCAGCAGCAACAGCGCGAGCAAGCCGGGGATCACCAGTCGGCGATGTCGTGGGTTCACTCGGTGATTCTACGTAGTTGCTAGCCTCCACGAGGGTCAACCGGCAAGTCGCTCCCGCGGGCCGGCGGCCGCGGCGGGTGCGCGTACGTCGAGCGCGGGGTGCCGGCCCACGTGGGCTCGCACCACCAGCCCGCTGCTGCGGGTGAAGAACGCGGCCGCCGCCAGAGTACCGACCAGCGCGACCGCACCGCCGCCCACGAGGGTCCACCGCGCACCGAAGGTCTCCCCCACCCAGCCGACGATGGGCGCGCCGAGGGGCGTGCCGCCCATGAAGATCATCATGTACAGCGCGGCGACACGGCCGCGCATCTGCGGCACCACCGAGAGCTGCATCGTGGTGTTGGCGGCGGTGATCACCGTGAGCGCGCTGATGCCGACCACCGGCAGCCAGATCGCGAACGCGAGGTAGGTGGGCAGCACTCCGGCCACGATCTCGGCCAGGCAGAAGGCGACGGCCGCCCCGAC
>JACCYS010000046.1 GCA_013696365.1 Nocardioidaceae bacterium | reverse complement strand
TCCCACCTGTGGTCCAAAAGCCCGCCACAGCCCACCCGGCCGAGAGGGCAGCGGGTGCTCAAGACCCCCACAGCAGTACGCGCACGGGAAGCGACAGCTCGTCCCGCCGCGCGCATGGAACGCGAGCAGAGAACCCACGACCTACTCGCCGAGGCGAGCAGCGCACAGTCTGCGGACTGTCGCCGACGGCTGCAGGACGAGGTCATCGAGGTGAACGTCCCGGTGGCTTCGTCGGTCGCCCACCGGTTTCAGGGCCGCGGACTGGAGTCTGCTGACCTGGAGCAGGTTGCCTGTCTAGGACTGGTGAAGGCGGTCCGTCGCTATGACAGCGATCGGGGAGTGTCGTTTCTGAGCTTTGCGGTGCCGACGATCCGCGGTGAGATCAAGAGACACTTCCGCGACCACGTATGGGCGGTCCGCCCACCGCGGCGGCTGCAAGAGCTGCGGGCCGACATTCCGGGGGCGCAGGAACGGCTCAGTGCACACCTACGTCGCTCGCCGACACCCACCGAGCTTGCGGAGCATCTCGGCGTCGAGGTTGACCATGTGGTCGAGGTGCTGTCGGCTGGCATGCACTTCCACGCCGTGTCGTTGGACCAGCCCACGGACGTGTCCGGTGGCTCACTGCCGTCAACACCGCTGCATGAGTTGATCGGCTCGCACGACGGGGACTTTTCCCGGACCGAGACCCGCATCGACCTCAGCGCGGCGGTGTCGTCGCTGCCCGAGCGTGACCGGCAAATCCTGGAATGGCGGATCACCGAGCAGCGCACTCAGCGGGAGATCGCCACCGAGCTGGGGCTGAGCCAGATGCAGGTCTCCAGGCTCCTGCGCGGCATCCTCACCCGGCTGCGCGAACAGCTCTCCGGCTAGTTCGCGCAGCCGAGCTCGGGGCCGTGGGCGCTGGCTGCTCAGGTGCCGACGCGATCGATCTTGCGGTGGTAGCGCTGACCGACCTTGCCGCCCAGGAAGGCCGCCAGCAACGTGCCGAGCAGGATCGCCGCCAACGCGATCAGACCGCCGATGGTCGCCGACTCGGTGGGGATCGGCAGCGACGGCAGGTTCACGCGCTTGAAGATGTTGTACTGGTCGCCGAACAGGACCCCCACGCCAACGACCAGCAGCGTGATCACCAGACCGATGAGCCACACGGCGACGCCTTGCCGGCCACCGTCGAAGCGCGACATCCGGCCGGCGACGTAGCCGCCGGCAAAGTAGGCGAGCATCAGCACCAGCAGCAGCGCGATGCCGGCGCCGATGCCGATGCTTGCTGCGTTGCCTTCGGCCTCAGACAGCCCCACATTGAGGTTCGTGCCGACCGCGGCAGCGATCGCCCCGACGATCCCGGCCAAGATCAGCGTCATGCCGATGGCGACGAGCCAGCCGAAGAACGCGGCACCGATGTTGGTGCCGCCGTACTCGTCCCGGCGGCGAGCCTCCAGGTCGTCCTCGTGCGATCCGCGGCTCCCCTGGGCACTCACGCTGCCCGGAGTCGAGGACGGCTCGTGGCCTGCCGACGACGAGGGCGCCGAAGAGCGGGACGACGACGGGGTGGAGTCGCCGGACTCCTCGTGGCGCACGCTGGTGGTCTCTTGGGTGCTTCGAACGTTGTCGCCGTCCGAGCTGGACGTTTGACCTGCGGACTTGCTGCCCATGGGGTTCCCCTCACTGTGTTGTCGGTCGATGGTGTCGCATCGGACCGGTACCCCGCGGCAGCGACACGTAAACCGGTTCGACTTACGACGTAAACTTCTCCGCGATTCGGGGTTTAGCGATTCGGGGTTTAGCGATCCGGGCTGGGGGTATCGAGGGACTAGCACCGGCCTCCCGACCGGGGAGGCGCATCTCGTACACGACGAAGGAGTTTCACATGGATCTGGACAATGTCCAGCAGATGGTCGGCAGCACCGCCTACGGCAGCGACGGCGACAAGATCGGGAAGGTGGGGCAGGTCTACCTGGACGACGCCTCCGGCGAGCCGGACTGGGCCACGGTGAACACCGGGTTGTTCGGCACCAGCGAGACGTTCGTCCCGCTGCAGGGTGCCTCGTTCGACAACGACCGGCTGAACGTCGCGCACTCGCAGGAGAAGGTGAAGGACGCGCCGAAGGTTGACCTCGACGGCGACCACCTCCCTGAGGCGGAGGAGCGCCGGCTGTACGAGCACTACGGCATCGGCTTCGGTGGCTACTCGTACGACAACGACACCACCGCCGCGACGACCACTACGACGACGACCGACACTGACCGGTCCTCGGGTGCCGACTTCACCTCTGGGTCCGACACCTCCGGCCCGACCACCGACGACGCGATGACTCGCTCTGAGGAGCAGGTCAGCGTCGGCACCGCCAAGAAGGAGACCGGCAAGGCCCGGCTGCGGAAGTACGTGACGACCGAGAACGTCACCCAGACGGTCCCGGTCCGCAAGGAGAAGGCTGTCCTGGAGACCGAGCCGGTCACCGACGCGAACGTCGGCACCGCCGGCGACGGACCCGCCATCTCCGAGGAGGAGCACGACGTCACCCTCAGCGAGGAGCAGGTCGTCGTGCAGAAGGAGGCCAAGCCGGTCGAGCGGGTGCGCATCGGCAAGGAGGAGACGGTCGAGGAGCAGACCGTCAACGAAGAGGTGCGCAAGGAGCACATCGAGGCCGACGGCGACGTCGACGAGCGCGGCACCGCACGCTGAGCCACTGCAACACCGCACAAGCAGTACGGCGCGATGGCCGCACCCCTGTCCAGGGGTGCGGCCATCGCCGTTCCGCCCCGACCGGCGGCGCCGATGCTGCGTCGTGCTGGCAGGATTGCCTGAGTGCCCACCTCCGTTGCCGAGCTCGTGCAGATCCTCGACCTCGAGACCCTTGAGGTCGATCTGTACCGCGGGGCGCAGCCGCCACAGTCGACCCTGCAGCGCGTCTTCGGGGGGCAGGTGGCCGCACAGGCGCTGATGGCGGCATGTCGCAGCGTCGACAGCGCGCGCAGCGTGCACTCGCTGCACGCCTACTTCTTGCGCGGCGGAGACACCGCCGTGCCGATCATCTATGACGTCGAGCGCATCCGTGACGGTTCGTCGTTCAGCACCCGCCGAGTCTCGGCGCGCCAGCACGGCAAGGTCATCTTCTATCTGACGTCATCGTTCCAGCGCCACGAGCAGGGATTCGACCACCAGGACGACATGCCGGTCGTGCCAGCGCCGGACGACTGCCCGGACCTTGCCGTGCTGCTCGAGGGCATCAGCGCACGCGCCGCCGACTCGTGGCGGCAGGAGTGGTCAGTGCTCGACGTGCGTCACGTCGGGGACAGTCGTGCGGGCGGCACTATTGCAGCCGATGGCAGCCCGGCCAGGCAGCGGATGTGGTTCCGGGTCAACGGCTCGGTGCCCGACGATCCGGCCCTCAACACATGCCTGCTCACCTATGCGAGCGACCTGACGTTGCTGGGCTCGGCGCTGATACCGCACGGGGTGCTGATCGGCTCCCCTCGCGTGCAGGC
>JACCYS010000033.1 GCA_013696365.1 Nocardioidaceae bacterium | reverse complement strand
CTCACCTCGATGCGCCACAGCCGCGCACCACGCAGCCCGGCCATCCACACCGCCCCGTTGGCAAACGCCACCCCCGAGGGGGAGGCGTCCTCAGGACTCCACTGCACCTGCGGGTCGACAACGCCCTGCTTGTCAGCCCGGCCTTCGACGTCCGGCCAGCCGTAGTCGTTGCCCGGCTCGATGACGTTCAACTCGTCCCAGGTGTCCTGTCCGAACTCCGACGCCCACAGGCGGTCCTCGTCATCCCAGGCGATGCCCTGCACGTTGCGATGTCCCGAGGTCCACACCGGTGATCCCGCGGTGGGGTTGCCCGGCGCCGGCTCACCCTCGGGCGTCACCCGCAGGATCTTGCCGCCGAGCGAGTCGGGGTCGGTGGCGTTTCCCCTCTCAGTGGCGTCGCCGGTCGTCACATAGAGCATGCCGTCGGGTCCGAAGGCCACTCTGCCGCCGTTGTGAAAGTCCGACATGGGGATGCCGTCGAGCACCGGTTGCGGATCACCCAGCCGGTCGCCGTCGTACGACATGCGGACGACCCGGTTGTCGTCTGCGCTGGAGTAGTACGCATAGATCCAGGCACGGGCGCGCTGCCCCGGTGCCACCGCCAGACCGAGCAGACCACCCTCACTGGAGGGGTTGACGCCGGGCACCGTGCCCACGGTGCGCACCCGACCGGCAGGGTCGATGGCCTTGATCATCGCGGTGTCGCGCTCAGACACCAGCGCCGTGTCGTCGGGCAGGAAAGCGATGCCCCATGGGCTGGTGAGCCCCTCGGCCACAGTTGCCTCGACGGTCGGCGTAGTAGCCGAGGTCTGGTCGTCGGCACCACTCTCGTCGGCACTCGAGCAGGACACCAGACCGACAACGACCAACATGAGCGCGGCCAGCGGCACCGAGAGCGACGTGCTGACAGGAGGCATCGTCGCTCATTGTGCCCGCACTATGGTCGCGGTCATGACGAGTACCCCGCCGGGTGACGCTTTGATCGCTGACCTCGTGCTCGAGGCTGGTGGGGTCAAGGGCATCGCGATCTCGGGAGCCGTGTCCACGCTGGCCCGTCGCGGCTACACCTTCCGACGCATCGCGGGCACGTCCGCCGGCGCGATCACCGGTGCGGTGCTGGCCGCGTTGCAGCACGCGGGAGAGCCGCTCGAGCGGGGCGAGGATATCGCCCGATCGCTGAAGTACGAGCGGTTCCGTGACCGCGGTGCGATCGGTCGGCTGCTCGGTCCGCTGGGCTGGTTAGTAGACGGTTTCTCGCTGGCCTTCGACAGCGGCATCTATGAGGGTGCATACCTGCACGACTGGTTGCGCGGCGTGCTTGCGGACCTCGGGGTGACGACCTTCGCCGACCTTCGTGAACAAGATCCGGGCAGCGCGCTGCCACCGGAGCGGGCCTACCGCCTGGTCGTGTTCGCCAGCGACCTCTCCCAGCAGCGGCTGCTTCGCCTTCCCTGGGACTACCCCGACTACGGGCTCGACCCGGACGAGATGCTGGTGGCCGATGCTGTGCGGGCGTCGGCCTCGATCCCGTTCTTCTTCGAGCCGGTGACGATGCGCGGCGAGCGCGGCGTGTCCACGCTCGTCGACGGGGCTGTGCTCAGCAGCTATCCGATCTCGGTCTTCGACCGCGATGACGGCCTGCCCGCCCGGTGGCCCACGATCGGCGTCCGGGTCACTGCACGCGCTGGTGACCCGGCAGCGGTCCAGCCGGTTGAAGGGCCGATCTCGCTCGCCCTGACGCTGGTCGAGACCGCTCTGACCGCGTGTCAGTCACGGCACATCGAAGACCCGGCGAATGTCGCCCGCAGCGTCTTCGTGGACACCTCGGGGATCGCCAGCACGGACTTCGGGATCACCCCGACCCAGCGAGACGAGCTCATCTCGGCGGGTGAGGCGGCCACCGAACGGTTCCTGCGCGACTGGGACTTCGAGCAGTGGCAGCAGGAGTGGGACCGCTGATGAGCCGACGCCTGGTCTGGACACCCCTGAGCCCTGCCGAGCTGTCACCGACACCGGCGGGGCTGCGGGTGGAGCAGGTCGACCCCGGCGTCACCGGGGCCGAGTCGCCCGCGCTGGCCGACATCGCCGACGTTGAGTTCTATGTGCCGGCGTACGACACACCCGTCGACCTGGCGACGGTGCTGCCGGCGATGACTTCGCTGCGGGTTCTGCAGACACAGACCGCCGGGGTGGACGCGGTGCAGCGACACCGGTCGGAGCAGGTGACGCTCTGCAACGCCCGAGGGGTGCACGATGCCTCGACCGCCGAGCTCGCAGTGACGCTTTTGCTGGCGAGCCTGCGGGGCATTCCCGATTTCGTCCGGGCCCAAGACGACGGCCGGTGGGCGTACGCGTATCGGCGGGCGCTGGCAGACCACACCGTGCTGCTGGTGGGCCACGGCAGCATCGGTGTCGCGCTGGAGCGCCGTCTTGCCCCGTTCGAGTGTCACCTGCTGCGGGTCGCGCGCACCGCACGGCAGACGAGCGACGGCCAGCAGGTGCACGGCCTGGGCGACTTGCCCGCTCTGTTGCCGCAGGCAGATGCCGTGGTGCTGCTGGTGCCGCTCACCGAGGACACCCGCGGCCTCGCCGGCTCGGACTTTCTTGCAGCGATGCGTGACCAGGCGGTGCTGGTGAACGTGTCGCGCGGCCCGGTGGTCGACATGCAGGCCCTGGTGCGCGAGACGACCTCCGGCCGGCTGCAGGCAGCGCTCGATGTGACTGACCCCGAGCCGCTTCCGCCTGACCATCCGCTCTGGCATGCCCCTGGGGTGCTGATCAGCCCGCACGTCGGCGGCGCCACAACGGCGATGTCGCCCCGTCTGCGGGCGTTAGTGCGCGATCAGCTGGACCGCTTCGCGGCCGGCGAGCAGCTCGCCAACGTGGTGGCGGGACCGCTCACGCAGCCTCTGAGGTGAGCTCTTGGCTGGGCGGCGGCGTCAACGCGAACCGGATGCCGGTGGTGATGCCCCAGCCCGCAGCGCGCACGACCGTCGCCTCCGCCAACGGCAGGTACGGCAGTCGCAGCGGCCAGCGCGTCCAACGCGGCATCAGCCCGACAGCAGCGGCCGCAAGGAACCCGTAGCCGAGCCGAGCCGGCAACGGCAGGGGAGCTTGCAGCAGCAAGAACCGGGCCGCGTCGCGCGCCGCCGGCGTGCCCCGCAGCTCGGGGCGGTAGGCGGCCAGTTGGGCGGCAAGCTCGGCCCTGTTGAGCGGCGGGTCGAGCACCCCGAGCGCCTGGGCGACCCGGCCCGTCTCGGCGATGTAGCGGTCACACCCGGCAGCGTCCAACTGGCGGCTCCCGTACGCCTGGTGCGCCCGCAGAAAGCTGTCGATCTCGGCGATGTGTACCCATCGCAGCAGGTGCGGATCACTGGCGGCGTACGGCTCGCCGTCAGGTGTGGTGCCGCGCACCTGGCTGTGCACCGCCCGGATCCGGTCGATCATCTGCTGCGCATGCTGTGCCGTGCCAAAGGTGGTGACCGCCAGGAAGGTGCTGGTTCGCTGCAAGCGCCCCCATGGATCACCCCGAAAGCCAGAGTGGCCGGCGACACCGGCCATCGCCAGCGGGTGCAATGACTGCAACAGCAGCGCACGCAACCCCCCGACGAACATCGAGGCGTCTGCGTGTACCTGCCGGATGGCCGAGTCCTCGGCAAACCAACGCGGACCCGGCGTCAGGTGGATGCGGTCCCGGTTCGCCGGCCCGTCATCGCCGGCCACTCGGGCAAAGATGGCCGCGCCGACCTGGCTGCGCACGCGATCCAACGCGGACGGGGTTGGCGGCATGAGTCCATCGTGCGTCACTGGGGGTGCACTCGCACGTTCTCACCCGTTCTGACCGCGGAGTCACTCTCCTCCGACCAGATGACTGCGCACTTTGACGTCAGCCCGCTCGCTATGAGTCACGGCGATGTGCGCACTCGCAGAAGGCGGCGAAGCTGGGTGGGTCGTATCAACCTTCTGACCTTGATACTCTCACATCAACCCTGCAAACTTGAGGTTCTGATGTTTGTTCTGACCATCGACCAACGCGGCAGCCGGCGCACGCATGACCGGGTGCCCGAGCTACTGGCGGCTCTCGCCGCCGACCCGAGCCTGGCCGTGCTGCTAGGCCCCGAGCGCACCGTGGGCGACGAGGTGCAGCTTGTGGTCGGTGAGGCGCTGACGGTAATCGACGCGATCGAGGTCTGTACCAGACTCCGAGGCTGGACGATCGGAGTGGGCGTCGGCGACATGGACGAGCCGCGCTCGGTCAGCACCCGTGCCGCCCGGGGGACGGCGTTCACCTCTGCTCGGGTGGCGGTGGAACGGGCCAAGCGCACCAGCGCACACCTTTCGATCGAAGGGGGTGCCGACCCCTACGCTGCCCGCAGGGCCGAGGCCGCACTGTGGTTATTGGTGGCAGTGCAGAGTCGCCGTACTGAACGGGGGTGGCAGGTGGTGCAGGCGGTGCGTACGGAGGGGAGCCAACGGGCGGCGGCGACGCGTCTCGAGGTGAGTGAGCAAGCGGTGAGTCAGGCGCTGCGCAGTGCCGGGAACGCCGAAACCAAGCGCGGCCGCGAGCTGGCCGCCTGGTTGTTGGGACAGTTGTGAGCGGCGGCGAGCTGTTGCTGCTGGGCGCCCTGTCGGCTGGCTCGGTGGCGGGCTTGCTGGCCTGGTCGCGTCACCTACCCAAGGCACCGCAGGTGGCGCTGGCGGGCTTTGCGGGAGCCGCGCTGCTGGTGGCGGTACTCGATGTGCACTTCGCCGGCCGTGCCCGCGGGGACCTGCAGGAGTGGGTGGCGGTGGTGGCGGTGGCGCTGGCAGTGCTCGGGGGCGGCCCGGCGACGGTGGCAGTGTTCACTCTTGTCGACCGGGCTCGCTCAGTGCCCACGTCAGCAGCAACCTCGCCCCGGGCCGCGATCGGCGACCGAGTGAGCCAGGGTGCGCACGACGAGGTGGGGGACGGGCTGCGTGGCGGTGCCTGGATCGGTGCCCTTGAGCGGCTCGCCATCGTCAGCACCCTGGTTGCCGGTTGGCCGGAGGGGATGGCCGTGGTGCTCGCGGTCAAAGCCTTCGGTCGCTACCCCGAGTTGCGGGCTGCCAATCAGCAGGGCCCGGCCGAGGCCTTCATCATCGGCACTCTGGTCAGCGTGCTGTGGGCGGTCGCCTGTGCGTTCGTGATCACCGGCGGTATGCCCACCGGGCTTGTCCTGATGGCGCCGTAGGCTGCCCGGCATGAGCGCAGACCTCAAGCCCCGCAGCCGCGACGTGACCGACGGGCTCGAGCGTGCCGCAGCGCGCGGCATGCTGCGCGCCGTAGGCATGGGCGACGACGACTTCGCCAAGCCGCAGATCGGCGTGGCGTCGAGCTGGAACGAGATCACCCCCTGCAACCTGTCGCTGGACCGGCTGGCCAAGGCGGTCAAGAACGGCGTGCACGCCGGTGGGGGATTCCCGCTCGAGTTCGGCACGATCTCGGTCTCCGACGGCATCTCCATGGGCCATGAAGGCATGCACTTCTCGCTGGTGAGCCGCGAGGTGATCGCCGACTCGGTCGAGACTGTGATGATGGCCGAGCGTCTCGACGGCTCGGTGTTGCTCGCCGGCTGCGACAAGTCGCTGCCGGGCATGCTGATGGCGGCCGCGAGGTTGGACCTGGCCAGCGTGTTCCTGTATGCCGGGTCGACCATGCCCGGGCAGGTCGACGGCAAGAACGTCACGATCATCGATGCCTTCGAGGCCGTGGGTGCTTGTCTTCGCGGGCTGATCACGCGTGACGAGGTCGACCGCATCGAGCGGGCGATCTGCCCCGGCGAGGGCGCCTGCGGCGGCATGTACACCGCCAACACGATGGCCGCCGTGGCCGAGGTGATCGGCATGGCCTTGCCCGGTTCGTCCGCGCCGCCCGCGGTGGACCGGCGGCGCGACAGTTATGCGCACCGCTCCGGTGAGGCGGTGGTCGAGATGCTGCGCCGTGGCATCACTGCCCGGCAGATCATGACCAAGCCCGCCTTCGAGAATGCCATCGCCGTGGTGATGGCCCTCGGCGGCTCGACCAATGCGGTGCTGCACCTGCTGGCGATCGCCCGCGAGGCCGAGGTCGACCTGAGTCTCGCGGACTTCGAGCGGGTGGGGGCAGCCGTGCCGCACCTGGGTGACCTCAAGCCGTTCGGCCGCTTCGTGATGACCGATGTCGACCGGGTCGGCGGCATCCCGGTCGTCACCAAGGCGCTGCTGGATGCCGGGCTTCTTGACGGTGACTGCCTCACGGTGACCGGGCGCACGTTGGCGGAGAACCTCGTCGACATCGCCCCGCCCGACGTCGACGGGGAGATCATCCGGTCGCTGTCACACCCGATTCACCCCACCGGCGGCATCACGGTGCTGCATGGATCGCTGGCACCTGATGGCGCAGTCGTCAAGAGTGCGGGGTTCGATGAGGCCGTCTTCGAGGGGACCGCACGGGTGTTCGACGGCGAGCGGGCTGCCATGGATGCGCTCACCGACGGCACCATCACCGCCGGCGACGTGGTGGTCATTCGCTACGAGGGACCCAAGGGTGGCCCCGGGATGCGGGAGATGCTTGCCATCACCGGTGCCATCAAAGGCGCCGGGCTCGGCAAGGACGTACTGCTGCTCACCGACGGCCGGTTCTCCGGTGGCACCACAGGTCTGTGCGTGGGGCATGTGGCGCCCGAGGCGGTCGACGGCGGTCCGATCGCATTGGTTGCCGACGGGGACCAGGTCCGACTCGATGTCGAACACGGCAGTCTTGACCTGCTGGTCGACGAGTCTGAGCTGGCCGCGCGACGGGAGGGGTGGTCGGCGCCGCAGTCGGCCTATCGCACCGGGGTTCTCGCCAAGTACCGCAAGCTGGTCGGCTCGGCGGCGACTGGCGCGGTCTGCGGCTGAGCCGGCGTGCCCGTCCCCGACTTCGTTCGCGCGTTGCGTGCCCACGTCGGCCACGATCTTTTGTGGATGCCTTCCGAGACCGCGGTCGTGCTCGACTCGGCGACCGAGTGTGCAAGAAGCCCGTGCTCACACAGCGAGTCGGGCGGGCGCACCGTGACGCTGTGCGCAGACGCACCACGGCGGCTGCGCTCGGTGGTGCCTTGGCGCACAGTCAGGTGCGAGGGGGTGACTGATACCCCAGAGATTCCGAGGGATGAGACGGGCGTCTCACAATCTTGACGTTGATCGTCCGGGCAGTCACCATGAGTGCGTGCGTCATCTCGTCCTCGTACTTTGCCAGCGTGCAGGCTGATCTCACCCCGTCAGCCAGCGCGCTTCCTCCCGTCCGCTCGTCGGACCGGAGGTTTTTTCATGTAGAGGGACGGAACAGCAGACGATGAGTGGGAGCAGCAGATGAGCGAGCAGACGACCGGGGAGCAGCTGACCGGGGCGCAGAGCTTGATCCGGTCCTTGGAGTACGCCGGTGTGGACACCATCTTCGGGATCCCCGGTGGAGCCGTGCTCCCAGCGTACGACCCGCTGCTCGACTCTAAGCAGATCCGGCACATCTTGGTGCGACACGAGCAGGGCGCCGGGCACGCCGCGCAAGGTTATGCACAGGCAACCGGCCGGGTGGGGGTATGCATGGCGACGTCCGGGCCGGGGGCGACCAACCTGGTCACGCCGCTGGCCGATGCGCACATGGACTCGGTGCCGATCGTGGCTGTGACCGGCCAGGTGTCGTCGGCGGCGATCGGGACCGACGCCTTCCAAGAGGCCGACATCCGGGGCATCACGATGCCGATCACCAAGCACAGTTATCTCGTCACGGACCCGGCCGACATCCCCCGAACCGTTGCCGAGGCGTTCCATATCGCCTCGACCGGGCGCCCAGGCCCGGTGCTGGTCGACGTCGCCAAGGACGCCCTGCAGGCGATGACGACCTTCGACTACCCGACGCAAGTGTCGCTGCCCGGCTACCGGCCGGTCACCCGTCCGCACGGCAAGCAGATCCGGGAGGCGGCCCGGCTGATTGCCGCGGCGCAGCGGCCGGTGCTCTACGTCGGTGGCGGGGTGATCAAGGCCAACGCTTCGGCTGAACTGACCCAGCTCGCCGACCTCACCGGCATCCCGGTGGTCACCACCTTGATGGCGCGCGGAGCCCTGCCGGACTCGCACCCGCAGCACCTGGGCATGCCCGGCATGCACGGTTCGGTCGCGGCGGTGGCGGCGCTGCAGCGAGCGGATCTACTGATCACCCTCGGCGCCCGCTTCGACGACCGGGTGACCGGACGGCTGGACACCTTCGCACCCGGAGCCCTGGTGATCCATGCCGACATCGACCCCGCCGAGATCAGCAAGAACCGGCACGCGGACGTGCCGATCGTCGGGGACTGTCGCGAGATCATCACCGAGCTGATCGCGGTGATCGAGGCCGCCGGCACGTCAGCGGGCAGCGAGGAGCAGACCGGCTGGAGCGAGTGGAGCCGCAGCCTCGCCGAGCGCTATCCAGTCGGCTATGACGCGCCCGACGACGGGTCGCTGGCTCCGCAGTACGTGATCGAGCGGATCGCCGCCGCCGCGGGTCCGGAGGCCACGTACGTCGCCGGGGTCGGCCAGCACCAGATGTGGGCAAGCCAGTTCGTCGGTTACGAGCGTCCCAGGTCGTGGATCAACTCCGGCGGGCTCGGCACGATGGGCTATGCCGTGCCGGCGGCCATGGGCGCCCAGGTCGGCACCCCCGAACGGGTGGTGTGGGCCATCGACGGTGACGGCTGCTTCCAGATGACCAACCAAGAGCTGGCCACCTGTGCCCTGGAGAACATCCCGATCAAGGTGGCAGTCATTAACAACTCTGCGCTCGGGATGGTGCGGCAGTGGCAGACGCTGTTCTACGAGGGCCGCTACTCGCACACCGACCTGCACACGAGCTCCGCATCCAGGCGAATCCCGGACTTCGCCAAGCTGGCCGAGGCCTACGGCTGCGCGGGGCTGCGTTGCGACAAGCCCGACGATGTCGACTCGACGATCGCCGAGGCGATGCAGATCAACGATCGCCCGGTGGTGGTGGACTTTGGCGTGCACCGGGATGCGATGGTGTGGCCGATGGTCGCGGCCGGAATGAGCAACGACGCCATCCTGGTGGCTCGTGATCTCGCCCCGGTGTGGGACCGCGAGGAGGAGCAGTGATGCGACACACCCTGTCGGTGTTGGTGGAGAACACACCCGGTGCGCTCGCGCGCATCTCAGGCTTGTTTGCCCGACGCGGTTTCAACATCGACTCGCTGGCTGTCGGACCGACCGAGCACCCGGACGTCTCGCGCATGACGATCGTGGTGAACGTCGAAGCGCAGGCGCTGGAGCAGGTGACCAAGCAGCTCAACAAGCTCGTCAACGTCATCAAGATCGTGCAGCTCGAGCCCGGTGCCGGCGTCGAGCGCGAGTTGGTACTGGTTAAGGTGCGTGCCGACGCCGTGACCCGCGGCCAGGTGTTGGAGACCGTGCAGCTGTTCCGGGCCAAAGTGGTCGACGTGGACCCCGAGGCGGTGACGATCGAGGTCACCGGCAACCCCGACAAGCTTGCTGCCATGCTGCGGGTGCTCGAGCCGTACGGCGTCCGCGAGCTTGTGCAGTCCGGGATGGTGGCGATCGGGCGAGGCGGTCGTTCGATCACCGACCGGTCGCTACGCACCGTGACCCAGACCGGCTGACGCAAACCGTCTGACCCGACCACCGCCATACCCCGACCAAGCCGCCAAAAACCCCGCCCAAAACCCGAAGGAGCAACCGTGGCCGAGATGTACTACGACGACGACGCCGACCTGAGCATCGTTCAGAACCGCAACGTCACGGTGCTTGGTTATGGCAGCCAAGGCCATGCGCACGCACTGTCGCTGCGGGACTCCGGGGTCGACGTACGGGTCGGGCTGCCGGAGGGGTCGCGCAGCCGTGAGCGTGCCGAGGCCGAGGGGCTGCGGGTGCTCACCCCGTACGAGGCGTGCGAGGAGGCGGACCTGATCGTCGTGCTCGCGCCCGACCCGGTGCAGCGCCAACTCTATATCGACGCGATCGAGCCCAACCTGGTGGACGGCGACGCGATCCTGTTCGGGCACGGTTTCAACATCCGCTTCGGCTACATCTCGCCGCCGGCCGGTGTGGACGTGTGCATGGTGGCACCCAAGGGGCCCGGGCATCTCGTGCGCCGCGAGTACACCGTGGGCCGTGGCGTCCCGGTGCTGGTCGCGGTCGAGCAGGACGCCTCCGGCTCGGCATGGGACCTGACCCTGTCGTACGCCAAGGGGCTCGGTGGGCTTCGTGCCGGCGGTATCAAGACCACCTTCACTGAGGAGACCGAGACCGACCTGTTCGGTGAGCAGGCCGTGTTGTGCGGGGGAGCCTCGTCGCTGGTGATGGCGGGCTTTGAGACGCTGGTCGAGGCCGGTTACCAGCCCGAGGTCGCCTACTTCGAGTGCCTGCATGAGCTCAAGCTGATCGTCGACCTGATGTACGAGGGTGGGATCGCCAAGCAGCGCTGGTCGGTCAGCGACACCGCCGAATACGGTGACTACGTCTCCGGGCCGCGGATCATCGACGCGTCGGTCAAGGAGCGGATGGGGGACGTCCTTGCCGACATTAAGAGTGGCGCCTTCGCCGATCGCTTCATCGCCGACCAGGACGCCGGGGGGCCCGAGTTCGCCAAATTCCGCGCGGAGGGCGAACAGCACCCGATCGAGGCGACCGGGCGTGACCTGCGCAAGCTCATGAGCTGGGTCAGGGCCGACGACGACTACACCGAGGGCACCGCCGCCCGCTGAGTCCGCGCCGCGTCGCGCGGCGAGGGCGCGGCGACCTGTCAGCGCCCAGTGTCGGTATGCCAAATTGCAGGACGACAACCTGCCCGAGCGCCGATTGGCTCACCAGGGGGCACGATGGGCCTATGCGCGGGCGGGAAGAGGCGAACGAATCGACGTCGCGCTGGTCGCGGCACGACTGGTGGGGCGTGGTGCTGGAGGCTCCCGACGCACACGCGTTGGGCAGCTTCTATGCGGAGCTCCTCGGGTGGGAGCTCTCCAAGGACGAGCTCGGTGATGCGGCGGTTGCGCCGCCTGAGGGTGTCGCCTACATCGGGTTTCAGACGTCGCCGACGTACGTGCGCCCGGTCTGGCCGCCCGTCGAGGGTGCACCGCAGATGACGATGCACCTTGACTTCGAGGTCAGTGAGCTCGAGGCAGCCGTCGCCCAAGCGATCGAGCTCGGCGCCGAGCAGGCAGAGCACCAGCCACAAGACAACGTCCGGGTGCTTCTCGACCCGGCGGGGCATCCATTTTGCCTCTACACCGACGACTAGCCCGCGCGGCCGCAACGCGTCCGCCCCTACGCAAGCCACGTAAACGTGGCGGCCGATGCCTTTCCGTGGCATGCGCGCCACGTGAAGGGTCGGTGTGCCACGTTTACGTGGCGCGCGTGGGCCGGGGGCGCGTGGGCCGGCGGCGCACACGGCGCCTGCGGTCCTGGGCGAGGGGTGGCGCGCTGGGGTCCGGGATGACGAGTGGGTTACGATCGGTGACCGGGCACAGTGTCGTGCAGCCGGTACGCAACTCCACCCGCACGACACCCGCACGACACCCGCAGAGGATTCTTCGTGACCACACCCGTCGTCCTGATCGCCGACGAGCTATCCCCAGCGACCGTAGAGGCGCTCGGTGAGGGCTTCGACATCCGCAGTTGCAACGGCCCGGACCGCGGCGAGCTGCTGGCCGCCATCAACGAGGCTGATGCGGTGTTGGTCCGGAGTGCGACCAAGATCGACGCAGAGGCGCTTGCGGCCGCACCTCACTTGAAGGTGATCGCGCGCGCCGGAGTCGGTCTGGACAACGTGGACGTCAAGGCCGCCACTCAGGCCGGCGTCATGGTCGTCAATGCGCCCACCTCCAACATCACCAGCGCCGCCGAACTTGCCGTCGG
>JACCYS010000120.1 GCA_013696365.1 Nocardioidaceae bacterium | reverse complement strand
CGAGCCGGGTCGATGTGCACCTGCCAGGGCGCCTCGCCGGTCGAGCCGGCGGGCAGGTGCAACTCACGCGCCGTCTGCGTCATGTCATCAGCTCCACGGTGGCGTCGACCGCAGCCGCGACGTCACCGTCAGGGGGATAGAGCAACGAACGCCCCACCACCAAGCCGACCGCACTTGGATAGGCAAGCGCCTTGCGCCAGGTGTCTCGCTGCGCGGCCGAGTCGACCGCCACCTCGCCGCCGAGCAGCACCACGGGCAGTGTGGTGGCGGCCAGCACCTGCTCCATCTCGGGCACGACCGGCAGCTTGAGCCAGGTGTAGGCGGACGTGCCGCCGAGGCCCGCAGCAACCGTCGCGGAGCGCACGGCGGCCTCCGCAGTGAGAATGTTGCGCACCCGACCGTCGACCGACTCACAGATGAACGGCTCGATCAGGGCGAGCAACTCGCGCGCCGCCAGCGCATCGACTGCTTCGGCACACGACTGCAGTGTGGGCGACGTGAACGGGTCCGCCGGGTCGATGCGCAGCAACATCTTGCCACCCTGCAGACCGGCTGTGGCGACGGCGGCTGCGCTGTAGCCGGTGAAGCGGTCGTCAATCTCGAACGCCGTGCCCGCAAGGCCGCCTCGGTTCATCGACCCGAGGACAACCTTGCCCTCCAGCGCCCCGAGCAGCATCAGATCGTCGACCACGTCGGCGGTGCCCAGCACCCCGTCCACGCCGGGCCTGGACAAGGCGGTGCACAGCCGGTCGAGCAGCTGCGGACGATCGGCCATGGCGAAGGCCCGGTCGCCGGCGCGCAGCGCCCCACGGGCTGGGTGGTCGGCAGCAACAAGCAGCAGTCGGCCGCTGGCGCCGAGCAGGCTGTCGGGGCGGCGCCGAGCCGCAGCCGCCTGCTGTACCCGCTGCGGAGTGCGCAGGCGGACGCCCGGCAGGTCATCGATCTGCAGCGGCCGGGTCCCGGGGTCCACACTCATCCGAGCGCTCCACGCAGAAAGTTGATGCTGGTGGCAGCATCTGCCAGCGGCTGGTCCGGCTGAGCGTCCTGCAGCATCACGTCCTGCTCCAGCACGTACCAGCCTTCGTAGCCTGCGCGCTCCAGCATGCGCACCAGACTGGCGATGTCGATGTCGCCCTTGCCCAGAGGCCGGAAGAGACCACCGCGGACAGCCTCCGCGAACGTCGACGCACCGGTGCGCACCTGGTCGGCGGCAGCGGCATCGACATCCTTGAGATGCACGTGCAGCACCCTCTGGGCCCACTCGGTCACCAGCGCGACCGGGTCGGTGCCGCCCAGCAACAGATGACCGGTGTCCAGGCAGAGGCCCACGTCGGAGCCGGTCAGCACGTGGTCGACCTCGGCCCGGGTCTGCACCATGGTGCCCACGTGCGGGTGCAGCGCGACCACCACGCCTCGCGCTGCCCCGCGCTTGGTGACTTCATCGAGATGATCCAGCAGGACCGACCACTGAGCATCGTTCAACTCTGCGCGCAGGTCGTAACCGGATGCGCCGCTGGCAGCGGCCAGCACCACCACATCCCCACCGGCGGCCACGCAGGCATCGGCGAAACGATCGACCAGGTCGCCCGGATGTGTGTTCGCGTCGTGCAACACCACCGGCAAGAACCCGCCAACCGCGCGCAGCTCGTAGGTCGCCAACATGGCTGTCCGCTCGGTGGGCTCCGCCGGCAAGAAATCGACCGGACCGAACTCGGTGGCGTGCAGCCCGAGGTCACGGATCTGGCTCAACACGACCGCGGGGTCGAGCTGAACACCCCAGCCCGGCACCTCGCATACGCCCCAGGAGATCGGCGCGGCAGCCACCCGGTCCAGCTTCATCGGAGCGTGGGTGACGGGAGTGGCTGCCGAAGACCGCACATGACTGTGGAGTCTCGTCCCGGTGAACTCGAGATGTCAAGGCTATGTCTTGACATCTTGACGTAGACACGCCTGACACAGATGCTTGCCGCTATGGCGGTTCGTCCAAGCATCGCGCTGGACCGGTCGAGCCCGGTGCCCTTGTACTTCCAGGTGGCCGAACAACTGGAAGCGGCCATCGTCGACGGTGCACTGTCGCCCGGCGACCGGATCAGCAACGAGGTCGACCTGGCAGGGTCACTGGGGCTGTCGCGACCGACGCTGCGGCAGGCGATCAAGGTGCTGGTCGATAAGGGCATGTTGGTGCGCAAGCGCGGGGTCGGCACCCAGGTGGTCGGCAATCAGATCCACCGATCACTCAAGCTGACCAGCCTCTACGACGACCTGCGTCGCGAGGGGCAGCATCCACGCACCGACGTGCTGGTTTGTGAGGTGGTGCAGGCGCGAGACGATGTCGCCGCTGAGCTCGGGCTCGAACCGGGCACCGCCGTGTGGTCGTTGGAACGGGTACGACGGGTAGGTGGCGAGCCGCTGGCACTGCTGCACAACTACCTGCCGGTCGACGTCACCGACCTGCGTGCGGCAGACCTCGAGACCGAGGGACTGTATGCAGTGCTCCGCGAGGCAGGGGTGCGGCTGCGGGTCGCCAACCAGCGCATCGGTGCGCGTCGAGCCGAGGCTCGGGAGGCGCGGTTGCTTGACGAGCGGCGCGGGGCACCGCTGCTCACCATGCAACGCC
>JACCYS010000020.1 GCA_013696365.1 Nocardioidaceae bacterium | reverse complement strand
TAGTCGGCGAGCTGCTTGCAGACGTCATGACTCTCGATCCCCTCGGCGACCACCCGCATGTCCAAGGTGTGCCCGAGCTCGATCACGGAGCGCACGATTGGGGCGTCGCGCGGGTTCACCAGCATCTGGGCGATGAAGGTCCGATCTATCTTCAACTCCTGGACTGCGACACGGCGTAGAAAGTCCAACGACGAGAAGCCGATGCCAAAGTCGTCCAGCGCGATCACCAGACCGATGTCACGCAACCGCGCGATGGTGTCGGCGGCCGCACCCGGATCGTGCAGCACCGCAGTCTCGGTGACCTCCACATGCAACAGCTCTGGTGGCACGCCGGCGACGTCAAGTTGACGTTGGATCACCTCGGCGAGTCGGGGGTGATGCAGCAACTGCGGCGACATGTTGATCGCCACCGGGAGCATGTGTCCGCGCTCGAGCCACTCTCGCAGCTGGGCCAGGGCAAGGCCGAGGACGGCGAAGGTCAGCGGCTCAGCCAACCCACTGCGCTCGGCGAGCGGCACGAAGCGGTGGGGGCTCAGCACGCCGTGGTGCGGATGGCGCCAGCGAACCAATGCCTCCAGGCCGGTCAGTGTGCCGTGCTGCAGGTCAACCTTGGGCTGGTAGTGCAGAAAGAGCTCATCGGAGATCAGCGACCGTCGAAGGTCGCTGAGCAGCGTGAGCTGGGTGAGCCGGTCGGCGTCCTGCTCAGGGTCATACACACTGCACCCGGTCGCAGTCTCCTTGGCGTGATACATCGCCCCGTCGGCATTGCGGAGCAGTGTGGATGATCGTTCCCCATGCAGGGGCGCAATGGTCACCCCAAAGCTGGCGCGGATCTCGAGGGTCAACCCACCCGCCTGGACAGGCTCGGCCAGTCGCTCTCGCAGGGCCGTGGCTGTCCCGGCGGCCACGGCGGGACAGTCGACGTCGGGCAGCAAGACCACGAACTCGTCACCGCCCAGCCTGGCGACCGTGTCCATGTCCCGGGTGGCGGCGAGCAGCCTGCTGGCAACGATGCGCAACACCTCGTCCCCGGCGTCGTGACCGAGTGTGTCGTTGATGTCCTTGAAGCGGTCGAGGTCGAGCAGCAGCAACGCGACGCTCTTGCCGTCCCTGCGTGTCGACTGCAAGGCAAGTTCAAGTCGGTCGCGCAGCAGGCGGCGGTTCGCAAGGCCGGTGAGCGGATCGTGCAGTGCTTGGCTGACGGCTGCGTCTTCGATGTCGCGGCGAGCCATCGCCGCCGCCAGCACGGTGGCGATGTTCTGCAGGCAGCTGATCTCCTCGGCGCGGTACTTCCGGGGCGCCTGCGAGTGCACTTGCACCAGGATGTACGGCCCTAGGCCGCTGCCGGCTGGCACGTTCAGTGAGGAGCGCAAGTCTGTCGGTGGTTGCCCTCCGCCACTCGAGCCGGACTCGGGGCTGCCGCGCCGTGCCCGGGCACGCAGCTGGAAACCTTCTGTCGGGTTGGTGACGTAGACGTCCGCCTCATCAACGCTCAGGGTATGGGTGACGAGCTCGGCGGCCTCGGTGAAGAGCTCATCGAGCCCGGCAACCTCGAGCGCACGCCGACCAAGGGTGGCGACCGCAGCCTGGCGGAGCTCCGCCCGGCGCAGCTCGGTGACGTCGTGCAGCAACACCGCCACGTGCGTGTCGCCGCTGTCGCTCGTGCTGGGGACAACGGTCGTCTGCAACCACAGTCGTTCGCGCCGATCAAGCGGGCGCCACTGCAGCTCGGCGTATTGCTTGCCGCCGGTGGCCAGACCAGCAGCGATCGGCCCCCAAGCCGGGGAGAGCGGGGCCCCTTGGCTGTCGAGGATGTCGAAAGCCGGCAGCAGGTCGGCGAACTCGTCCCCGATGTCCAGCGGGTGGCCGAGCAACGCCCGGGCGGTGGGCGATGCACCAAGAATCACCATCTGGTCGTCGAGCAGCACACTGCTCACCGGCAGGTCATCGATGCCGTGGTGTCTGCCGAGCAGCTCGGCAACCTCTGCTCGGTCGGTCGTGACGCGGGTGGTCTCGCGTCGATCAGTGACATCCACCAGCGTGCCGTTGTTGCCCGTCAGCTCTCCGTCGCTGTCGAAGAGGAGGTTCGCCCGCAGCTCGAGCCAGCGGTAGTCACCACTGGCAGTGCGGTAGCGGGTTTCGTGGTGGCAGGCAGTTGCGCCGCCTTCCATCACGGCCATGAACATGGCCACCGTCCGCTCGCGCTC
>JACCYS010000376.1 GCA_013696365.1 Nocardioidaceae bacterium | reverse complement strand
GTTCGAGTCTCCGTACACGGACCACGCCCCCACCGGCCCGGATTTCGTCTTCCCCGACTCCGACGTCGACGTCATCGTCCAGATCCTGCACGACGTGAAGGCCCATGCCGTGCCCACCGAGGTCGCGTGACCGTGTGCGCCCGGCCGCGGTGAGCTGGCTCACCGGCACCGGCGGATCAGGGTTGAGGGTGGACCTCAAGATAGTTTGTAGCGATGCGTCGCGCGGCAACTGTGAATACACACACGATCCCGATTCCGCTGAAGGCGCCGGCGGCGAGAAATACCGCTCCGACGCCCCAGATGTTTGCGTCCGGTGTCACCTCAGTAGCAGCGTCTATTGACCATACGACCGTGAGAACTGTTGGTATCACCACAGCGGCAATCAGGCCCATCCGTCGGTAGGTCACCACGATGGCCAGCGCAGCCAGCGTCAACGCGAGCCCGACTACCTGCCACGTCTCGTACGGGCCTCGATCCTGTTTGTGCCGGGGACACGATATTTGTCTTGATCCCAGCCCAACCAGACCATGTAGAGGACCACGGTCATCAGGGCGACGAGACAGACGGTGAGACCTTTGCGCACCACCACCGTCGCACCCTCCTTGACCTTGAGGTCGGCGAGAATACCCGGCCAGGCGGCGTCGAGGTGGGCGTTACGGCATGGCTGCGCGGACCCGTTCCACCGTGGTCGCGTCGACCAGGCCGATCGAGTGTGCATGCTCGGCGGCGGCGAGGCTGTCGCGCACCAGCAGCATGGGTACGCCCAACGCCGCGACCTCCTCGGCGAGCTCGTGCACTCGAGCAAAACGCAGCACTGAGGCCGGCGGCACGTCGCGGATGTAGACCGCCCGCACCCGCCCCGGCTGTGCACGCACCACGGCGGCGTACGCGTCTGGATCGTGTTGCCCGCTGTCGCCGATCAGCACGAATGACAGGTGCTCGTGCCGGGCGAGCAACGCCAGGATCATCCGCGCCTTGAACGCCGCACTGTCCTCGCGGAACAGCCAGCGCTGGCCAGGACCCCAGTCGGTCAGCAGCACCGGGCCGCGCGGGAAGCCGGTGCGGGCGAGGAAATTCACCAACATCCGGTGCGCGTTCCATGCCCCGGTCGACACGTACCAGACCGGCGTCCTGCCACCGTCACCGGCGACCATCCCCTGGTACAGCTCAGCGCCCCCGGCCACTGCCATCCGGGCCGAGTCGGCCACCAGCAGGGTGTTGCGGATCGCCACCCACGCCCGGGTCAGACCGGTGTGGATAACGGTGTCGTCGAGGTCGCTGACGATGCCCAGGCGGGCGTCGGGGTCGACGACCAGCAGCAATCCCTGCACCGGGTCACCGCCCGCAACCCGGAAGGTGATCGTGTGCCGGCCGGGAGCCAGCCCCGGCAGGTCGACGATCGCATCGAGATAGCCCTCGGGGCCGGAGACGACCTGGTGCGACACGCCGGCGACCACAACGGTGACCGGCGTGCCGGCCACGTCGACCGTCAGATAGCGGCCGGCACTGGTGAGCAGAGTGGCGGCTGGTCCGTCCCGGTCGGAGGGCTCGCGATGCGCGACCAGCACCCGGCCACCGACCGAGCACTGGGTGGCGGTGCCGTGGGCGACGTACGGCTCGACCGTGACCTGCCAGCCCGGGCGTCCGCGCAGAAACGCGGCAAGGCGGTCCTCGGCGGTCCGCTCGGCCCTTAAAGCCCACTGCGCCCAGCGGCTCCTCGTCATGGGCAGCATCGTGCCACCTCAACTTGGGGGATCAGCGGGGGATGGGTTGGCGCACGCCGAGGATCGGCAGCAACGTGCGCAGCTGCTCGTTCTCCACCGGGTCGAGCACGGCGTGCTGCACACAGGCCGGCACCGTACGGCCCTGCTCGGGATGCGCCATCGCGTAGACACACGACTGCAGCCTCTCCTGGACGGCGCGGACGGCCGGGTCGTCGGCCTCGATGCCCCGCTCCATCAGGGCCCAAGCCGGCGCGACCTCGGCGGCGTCCATGAAGCTGTGCATGACCAGCACCAGTGGCCGGACGGTACGCCGCTGCTGCAGCAGGGTGCGCAACCCACCCGAGCGCCGCACTGCGCGGCGGACCCACCCCAGCGCGACCGGCAGCGCGTCCATGTTGGGCAGCACGGCCCGGACGAGCCGCACAGCGACGACCGGCAGCGGCGTACCGGACACCTGCAGGCCGCCGAGCCGGTTCATGAGCACGTCGCGCACCTGCAGGT
>JACCYS010000285.1 GCA_013696365.1 Nocardioidaceae bacterium | reverse complement strand
GCGCTGGTCGTCCCGGACCAGCTTGTCGACCGCACCAGCGGACGGGTCCAGACCTTCTACGACGCCGGCGCCTGCCACGTCGGGTTCGCCGATCCTTACTGCGGGCGGCTGCGCGGCCACATCCTCGACTCCGGCCGATCGCAGGATGAGGAGCTTGTCGACGGCGGCACGATGGTGGTGATCGAGGGTCCGCGGTTCTCCACCCGGGCCGAGTCGCAGTGGTACGCCGCCCAGGGCTGGTCGCTGGTGAACATGACCGGCCATCCCGAAGCCGTGCTCGCTCGCGAGCTGGCGATGTGCTACTCCGCGGTGGCGCTGGTCACCGACGTGGATGCCGGCGTGGACGCCGATCACGCGGTCGACCAGGCGGAGGTGTTCAGGGTGTTCGGCGAGAACACCGAGCGGCTGCGCAGCATGTTGCGGGACGTGGTCACCGGCCTGCCGACCGAGCGGGACTGCTCCTGCCCGCACGCGCTGGACGGGATGCATCTGCCGGTCGAGCTGCCCGGCGGCCAGCCGTGAGGGTGCTGCTCACCGGCGCCGCGGGTTTCATCGGCGGCCACATCGCTGGGCTGCTTCGCGACGAGGGCCACGACGTGGTGGCGCTGGACGCGATGCTGGACAAGGCACACCTGCCCGGTGCCGAGTTGCCGGCAGACGTGCACCGGGCGGACGTACGCGACGGCCCGGCGTTGGACGGTCTGCTGGTCGGCGTGGACGCGGTCTGCCATCAGTCGGCGATGGTGGGCAACGGGGTGGACGCGCAGGATCTCCCCGGCTACGCCGCGCACAACGACCTGGGCACAGCGGTGCTGCTGGCTGCGATGGCCCGCGCCGGGGTGGACCGGCTGGTGCTCGCCTCGTCGATGGTGGTCTACGGCGAGGGACGGTACGTCTGCGCCGAGCACGGGGACGTGTCACCGCTGCCGCGGTCGGTCGCGGAC
This sequence comes from Nocardioidaceae bacterium, assembly GCA_013696365.1. Taxonomy (GTDB): domain Bacteria; phylum Actinomycetota; class Actinomycetes; order Propionibacteriales; family Nocardioidaceae; genus JACCVL01. The sequence goes on along the minus strand of JACCYS010000285.1, from coordinate 1,450 downwards.
CTTGACGTCGGCGTCTTTGACCCCCGCTGCCCGCAGTGCTCGGAAATGCTGGAGTGGGCACTGGTCGACGAGGCTGCGCCGATCCGGCCGCGGAGCAGTTATGCGGTGTCCAAGGTTGCCCAAGAGCAGTACGCGCAAGCGTGGGCGGTGCTGCAGGGCGGCCGCTGCGTGGCGCTGCGCTATCACAACGCCTACGGTCCGCACATGCCTGCAGACACCCCCTACTCCGGGGTTGCGGCGGTGTTCCGCTCGGCGCTGGAACGGGGCGCCGCGCCGCAGGTGTTCGAGGATGGTGGGCAGATGCGCGACTTCGTTCATGTCGACGACATCGCCCGTGCCAACCTGGCCGCGTTGCAGCGGGTCGGTCGGCACGATGTCGGTGTGACCGCCTACAACATCTGTTCGGGGCAACCACGCTCGATCGGCCAGTTGGCCGCCGCACTCGCGGACGCGCATGGCGGACAGCGACCGATCGCCACCGGACAGCATCGGGCTGCCGACGTGCGGCACGTGGTGGCGTCCCCGGCGGCCGCGGTTGAGGGTCTCGGATTCACCGCGGCGGTGTCACCCGAGGACGGGCTGCGGGCCTTCGCGGACGCCCCCTTGCGGCCGACCCGGTGAGCCGCCCGATGAGCGCGCGATGAGCGCCACCGACGGCAGCGCGCGCTGTGATGTGGTGCTGCCGTGCAAGGACGAAGGACCGGCGCTGCCGGGGGTGCTGGCGCGTCTGCCGTCGGGGATGCGGGCGATCGTGGTGGACAATGGGTCGGTGGACGACACCGCCGAGGTCGCCCGCCGGCTCGGCGCGGTGGTGGTGCACGAGGCCTCGCCCGGCTATGGCGCGGCCGTGCATGCCGGAGTGATGGCAGCGACCGCACCACTGGTCGGGGTGATCGATGGCGACGGTTCCCTCGATCCTGGCGACCTAGTGCGCTTGGCAGACCTGGTGGAGAGCGGAGACGCCACCATGGCGGTCGGTCGGCGCCGCCCGACCGACGTACGAGCGTGGCCGTGGCATGCTCGCTACGGCAACCAGCTGGTCTGCGCCAGAGTGCGGCAGGTGACCGGGCTGCCGGTGCATGACATCGCCCCGATCCGCGTCTGCCGTACGCGTGACCTGCTCGAGCTGGGTGTCGAGGACCGCCGTTTCGGCTACCCGCTGGAGCTGCTGTTGCGTGCCGGTCGGGCCGGCTGGACGGTGATCGAGGTGGACGTCGCGTACGCCCGGCGCGCCGAGGGCACCCGTTCTAAGGTCTCGGGCAGCGTCCGCGGCACCCTGCGGGCGATGCGCGACTTCGCGGCCGCGCTGTCATGACGGGTGCCGCCGCGCTGGGCAGTGTCGAGGGTGCCGCCGCGCCGGGCAGCGTGCAGGGTGCCGTGCTGGTGGTGGCGAAGGCGCCAGTGCCGGGGCTGGCAAAAACCCGGCTCGCGGCCCGCGTCGGGCCCGACG
>JACCYS010000351.1 GCA_013696365.1 Nocardioidaceae bacterium | reverse complement strand
CACCTGGACGAGCGTGACACGATGCACGTTCCCCTGGACACATCCCAGGCGGATGTCCGGGCCGGTCCGGCCGGCCCACCGGCGACAATCGGGAGTCACGATGTCAGACCGGGTACGCGCGGATGATGCGGCCCTGCTGTCTGCCGAGACCGCACGAGCCCCGCGGCATGTGTCGGTGCTGATGGTGTTAGACCCGGGCGAACGTGGACTGGACCACGACGCGCTGTTGCGTCTGATCGATGACCGGATCGCGCTGGTGCCGCGCTATCGCCAAGTGATCCGTTCGGTGTTCGGGGGCCTGGCGAGCCCTGTCTGGGTTGACGACGGCCGCTTCGACCTCAGCTATCACGTGCGCCGATCCGCCCTGCCGCAGCCGGGTTCGATGGCACAGCTGCACGACCTGGCCTCCCGACTGGTTGCGCGGGCCTTGGACCGGCAGCGCCCGCTGTGGGAGCTGTACCTCATCGAGGGGCTCGGTGACGGACGGGTCGCGATGCTGCTCAAGGGGCACCAGGTGCTCATCGACGGGATCGAGACCGTTGCGCTCGGGCAGATCATCATGGACGACTCGCCCGAGCCTCGCGACGTCCCCGCCGTGGTGTGGCAACCCCAGCCAGCACCGTCGCAGTTCACCATGGTCTCGGACTCTCTGACGCACAGTGTCCGCCGCCCCGGCAAGTTGATCAGCCAGCTGGTGACAGGCATCCCACGGCTGCCAATGACCCCGCGAGGGCTGCCGGGCGGACCGTTGCTGGCCGCGCTGAGCCTGCAGCGCGGCGTCGTCACCATCGATGCCGAGCTGAATCACCACCGGGCGGTGCGTGACAAGCACGGCGGCACGATCAACGACGTCGTACTGGCGGTGGTGGCAGGTGCCCTGCGAGGCTGGCTGCTGACCCGGGCCGCGCCGCTTGCACCGGACGCCGTCATCCGGACGATGGTGCCGCTCAGCGTGCACGACCATGAGGCGGAGCCGAACTCATTGGGCAGCCACGTTGCCGGCCACCTGCTGAGTCTGCCGGTCGGCGAGACCAATCCGGTCCTGCGGCTGCAACATGTCTCGTACGCCCTGAAGGCGCACAAGGAGACCGGTCGCGCGGTGTCCGCCAACCGGCTGGTCGCCACCCCCGGGATGGCGTCCACGACGTTTCATGCGCTGGCATCGAGGGTCGCCGACAGCCAGGCCGGGCTGGGCTATCAGCTGGTTGTCAGCAACGTGCCCGGTCCGCAGGAGCCGATGTATGCCGGCGGCGCCCGGCTGGTGGCCACCTACCCGATACTGCCGCTGACCGAGCCGCGCACCGTTGCGATTGGCGTCAGCTCCTACAACGGACGCGTGTTCTACGGCGTGAACACCGATCGGGTAGCGGTGCCGGACTCCGCGGTGCTCGCCCAGTGCCTGTCCGATGCTCTGGAAGAGCTGGTGGACACCACCCGGCCGGGGCGTTCCCGGGCACCGCGCGGCCGGTCGAAAGGCCCTGTTCGTTGATGAGATCTGAGCGCTGATGAGGGTCTATCTGCCGACGACGCTGGCCGGGCTGGGTCGCCTGGCGGGGTCAGGCAGCATGGGACACGAGCTGCCGGGGTTCTCGGTCACCGACCGGCTGGCCCGCTGGTGGGCTGACGGTGGAGATCTGCGCGCAGACATCGAGGAGCTCGAGTACGCCGCGACAGTGCAGGCGGCCACAGCGAGCCTGCAACTGCTCGACGCGACCGCAGTTGCCGAGGGGACCGAGCCGGCTCGCCGGATCGTCGTGGTGGCCGAGGCTGCCGGTTTTGTGGCTGCGGAGCACGTGAACGTCGACGAGTCTGCGCCCGGCGCCGGCACCCTGCCCGGTCCGCTGCTGATAGCCGATGTGGTGGCCGTGCACGTGGACACCCCCGATGCGTCTGCGGCGGTGCGGACCGCAGTTGCTGCACTCGCCGACGCTGCGGCGCCGACGTCGCACGTTGGTCTGGTGCTGGATGAGCTGGCTGACCATCAGCTCGCGTGGTACGCCCCAGACGAGATCGGCCAGGTGCTGGCCAGACTGCACGGTTGAGCTTGCCGGCGCGTCTGTCAGGATGCTTGGCATGAGCCCGTTAGATGCCCGTACGCAGGTGCCCGCCCCCGTCAACGAGCCGGTGCTGACGTACGCGCCGGGGAGCGCCGAACGGGCCCAGCTCGAGAAGCGGTTGGTGGAGCTGGCTGCCGACAAGGTCGACCTCACCTGCACCATCGACGGCAAACAGCAGATGGGTGGCGGGAAGCGCATCGACGTCGTGCAGCCGCATGCCCGGCGCGAGGTGTTGGGATCGATGAAGAATGCCACTGCCACCGACGCCCGCGCCGCCGTCGCAGCCGCCAAGGCCGCCGCCCCCGGATGGCGAGATCTGCCCTACGACGAGCGTGCAGCGGTGCTGCTGCGCGCGGCAGAGATGCTGTCCGGCCCGTGGCGGCAGACGCTGAACGCCGCGACCATGCTGGGGCAGTCGAAGACCGCGACCCAGGCCGAGATCGACGCTGCCTGTGAGCTGATCGACTTCTGGCGGATGAACGTCGCCTTCGGGCAGCGGCTGATCAGCGAGCAACCGCAGGCCAACAGCCCCGGTGTCTGGAACCGGCTCGACCACCGCCCGCTCGAGGGTTTCGTCTATGCGGTTACACCGTTCAACTTCTCCGCGATCGCCGGCAACCTGCCGACCGCCCCGGCCCTGATGGGCAACACCGTGGTGTGGAAGCCGGCGCCGACGCAGATGCTCGCTGCGCACTACACCATGCGGCTGCTGGAAGCCGCCGGGCTCCCACCAGGGGTCATCAACCTGGTCACTGGTGACGGGATCGCGGTGTCTGACGTGGTGCTTGCCGACCCCGACCTCGCCGGCATCCACTTCACCGGGTCGACCCCGACCTTCCAGCACCTGTGGCAGCAGGTCGGCGCCAACATCGGCAGCTACCGGACCTACCCGCGGCTGGTGGGCGAGACCGGCGGCAAGGACTTCATCGTGGCGCACCCGAGCGCCGACCCGGACGTGCTGCGAACGGCGATGATCCGCGGCGCCTTCGAGTACCAGGGTCAGAAGTGCTCGGCGGCATCGCGGGCGTTCGTCCCCCGCAGCCTGTGGAAGCAGATCAGCAAAGAGTTGGTGGACACCACCGAGTCGCTGCCGATGGGTCCGGTCACCGATCTGGGCAACTTTATGGGTGCAGTGATCGACGACCGAGCCTTCACCAAGCACCAGCGGGCGCTCGACCGCGCGAAGGCGACGCCCTCGATCGAGATCGCCGCCGGCGGCAGCTATGACGACTCGCAGGGCTGGTTCGTCCGCCCGACGGTGCTGGTGGGCGAGGACCCCACCGACGAGATCTTCACCACCGAGTACTTCGGACCGATACTGGCGGTGCATGTGTATCCCGACCGGCAGTACACCAAGGTCGTCGATCAGATGGAGTCCGCGGCCCCGTACGCCCTCACCGGCGCCGTGATCGCCACCGACCGGGCGGCGATCGTGGACGCCCAGCAGCGTCTACGGTTCGCGGCCGGCAACTTCTACGTCAACGACAAGCCCACCGGGGCTGTCGTCGGCCAGCAACCGTTCGGCGGTGCCCGCGGGTCGGGCACGAACGACAAGGCAGGTGCGCTGCAGAACCTGCAGCGTTGGACATCGACGCGGGTGATCAAAGAGACCCTGGTGCCGCCGGTCGACCACGCCTACCCGCACATGGCCCCTGAGTGAGGGGCACTGAGGTAATTGGAGCTCATACCAGGTAGCGCTGGCCGAGCTTGTACTCCTCGGCCAGCCCGGCAGAGACCGCCTTGGCGATCTCCTTCTCGATCCGGCTGCCGAGCAGCGGAATGGACACCTTCAGGTCGGCGGCGACCTCGAACAGCGTGCTGGCGCCTTGCCCGATCAGCGCGTGCGTCCCGGTCATCTTCGCCGGCTGCCCCTCGACGTCGAGCCGCAGGTCGGCCGATCGAGACCCGTCGGCAGCTGCTGGTCCCCACTTCTCCGACTGCACGATCGTGACGGTCTCCCCGACGAACCGCTTCGCCGCCTCGGCGACCCGGGCCTCGATCACCCGGCGCACCGAGATGGTCCCGCCGCTGTGGTCAGCGGCCACGTCAACGTCGTATTGGGTGGCCCCGGTGGCACGGCAGACGTCGTCGCGGAAGGCGCGGTCGGTGAGCATCGCCCACACTGCGTCGGCGGGCGCCTCGTACTGATGCTGCTCGAAGAACTTCATGCCCCCGACCGTATCGACGCTCCCGC
>JACCYS010000278.1 GCA_013696365.1 Nocardioidaceae bacterium | reverse complement strand
GTGCGGCGGGCCCTGCCGACAGACCAACCGGGGAACGATCGGCCTCAGCGTACGGACTATGCCGCGATACGCCAGATCGACATCCAACCTACGCAAGCGTAGGTTACGGTGACGTAGGCGTAGCCAGACCGGCTCAGTGCGACCGCACGACAGCGCCCGGACCCCAGCGAGGACCGATGACCACCACCACCACCCCCAGCAGCGCACTCGACACCGCCGGTGACCTGGAGCAAACCACAGGTCAGGCAACCCTGGGAAGTGACCAACAGTCGCTGACCGAGCGGGTTTTGCTGGCTGTCTTCATCGCGGTGCCATTCCTCGCGGTCCTGGCAGCGGTGCCGGTCGCCTGGGGTGGGTGGCTCGGTTGGCGGGACATCATCATCGGGCTGGTGTTCTACGTGATCAGCGGCTTGGGCATCACTGCCGGCTTCCACCGACTGTTCACGCACAAGTCCTACCGGCCCAAGCGTCCACTCAAGATCGCGATGGCGATCGCGGGCACGCTCGCCGTCGAGGGGCCAGTGATCCGCTGGGTCGCCGATCATCGCAAGCACCACAAGTTCTCTGACCGCGACGGCGACCCGCACTCGCCGTGGCGCTACGGCGAGTCGGTCAGCGCCTTGGCCAAGGGCTTCGTATACGCCCATGTGGGATGGCTGTTCGACGTCGAGCAGACCCCCCTGCGCCGTTACGCACCGGACCTGATGAAAGACCCCGATCTGGTTCGGATCTCGCGGCAGTTCCCGCTGTGGGCGGGAGTGTCGCTGATGGCGCCTGCCCTGCTTGGAGGGTTGCTGTCGATGTCGTGGCAGGGCGCGCTGACCGCATTCTTCTGGGCCACCCTGGTACGGATGTCGCTGCTGCATCACGTGACTTGGTCGATCAACTCCATCTGCCACACGGTCGGCGAGCGGCCGTTCAAGAGTCGCGACCACTCCGGCAACGTGTGGTGGCTCGCGGTGCCGAGTTTTGGCGAGTCGTGGCACAACCTGCACCACGCCGACCCGACCTGCGCGCGGCACGGAGTCCTCCGCGGCCAACTCGACTCCTCAGCGCGACTCATCTGGATGTTTGAGCGGCTCGGATGGGCCGGCGACGTGCGGTGGCCGGTTGCCGAGCGGATCGCCGCCAAACGAGCGGACGCGAGCGTCGTCACCCGGTGAGAGTGCCCGCACCTGACAGACTCCATGGTGTGACCGCACTCCGCCCGCCCTCGGACGAGAAAGCTCAGCCGGGTGAGCCGGTGGACAAGGCCGACCAGGTCACCCGACGCGCAACCCGTGGCCGGATGACGGCTGCAGAGCGACGCGAGCAACTGATCGAGATCGCCTGTGGCCTGTTTGCCGCGCGCGGCGTCGAAGGCACGTCTGTGGAAGAGATCGCCTCGACCGCCGAGGTGTCCAAACCAGTGGTCTACGAGCACTTCGGCGGCAAAGAGGGCCTGTACGCGGTGGTCGTTGACCGCGAGGTGCAGGAGTTGCTCGCGATGATGCGCGCCTCGCTGACCGCCGGCCAACCGCGCGCACTGCTCGAGCAGGCAGCGTCCGCATTGCTCGGCTACATCGAGCAGCACCCCGATGGCTTCCGCATCCTGGTGCGCGACTCACCCATTGGCTCCGCGTCCGGTTCGTTCGTCTCGATCATCGGTGACGTTGCGAGCCGGGTCGAGCACATCTTGGCCGGCGAGTTCGCCGAGCGCGGTTTCGACACCACGTACGCCCCGATGTATGCCCAGATGCTCGTCGGCATGGTCGGCACCACCGGTCAGTGGTGGCTGGACGCCCGCGAGCCGGCACGCGATGTTGTGGCGGCGCATGTGTGCAACTTGGCCTGGAACGGACTGTCGCGGCTGGAGACTGAGCCGAGACTCACCCGCGGCGGCTGACGTACGCCGGCTGACGTACGCCACGTTTACGCGGCGCGCATACCCTTTACGGGGCGCGCATGCCGCGTAAGGGGTCGGCACGCCACGTTTACGCGGCGCGCATCACGGGGACGCTGCCTGCGAGCGATGGGCCACCGCGAAGACCCGCCGGAACGGGAGAACCGTGCCGTACGGCCCGGGCGGGTAGGCCTCGCGCAGGGAAGCGGCGTACTCGAGTTCGAAGCGCGAGCGCAGATCGCCCGGCCCCCCGGGGGATCCGTCACAGGGCAGTGCCTGCAGCACCGGCCGAGCTCCCGTGCCCGAGATCCACCTCAGCACAGGGTCGGACCCCTGAAGCAGGTGCAGATAGGTGGTCTCCCAGGCATCGACTCGCCAACCCGGACCGCTCAACGCTTGCAGGTATGTCGCGGCATCGTGCGCGGCTGGCTGTTCTGCCCCAGCGGCATGAGCGGCGTACGGCTCATGCGCGGCGATCTCACGCAGCAACCGGTGGCTGGCAGCGTCAAAGTTGGCCGGCACGGTCAGCGCAAAGGCACCCCCCGGTGCCACCGCCGCTGCCAATTTCGGCAACAGCGACAGGTGCTCGGGGACCCATTGCAAGGTGGCCGCCGAGACCAACAGGTCGACGGATTGCTCCGCCCGCCAGTAACGCAGATCGTCGTGCACGTACGACACCTGGCCGGTCGGCCGAGCGGCATTGTCGCTGCGCGCGCGGGCAATCATCTCGGCGGAGGAGTCCACACCCGTCACCGCGGCACCCGGCCACCGGGCATGCAGCAGCGCGGTGAGGTGCCCGGGGCCGCAGCCGAGGTCAACAATGCAGCCAGGACGGGTGTCGACGCGGGCGAGCAGATCGACGAACGGACGAGTCCGCTCGTCGGCGAAGCTCAGATAGTGCGCCGAGTCCCAGGTCGGGGTCATGGTCATCACCTCGGCACCAGCCTGTCCGCCATTTATCTTGATGTCAAGATTCTTTGTGGTGTCGTAGTCTGCGACAGTGGACGAGGTTGACTGGCTGATCCAGGCCTGGGCGCGCGAGCGCCCAGAGCTCGACACCGGCCCGATGCAGGTGCTGAGCCGGGTGACCAGGCTGGCACGGCACCTCGACCGTGCCCGCCGGCACGCGTTCGCCGCCCATCGGCTCGAGACCTGGGAGTTCGACGTGCTGTCGGCATTGCGCCGCGCTGGCGCGCCGTTCGAGCTCTCCCCAGGACGGTTGCTGCACGAGATGCTGGTGACCAGCGGCACGATGACCAACCGAGTCGACCGGCTCGTTGGGCGCGGTCTGGTCGAACGGCGCCCCGACCCTGCCGATCGCCGGGGCGTACTGGTGCGACTGACCCCGGCCGGACGCGCTCTCGTCGATGCTGCGCTGGACGCCCTGCTTGGGTCCGAGCAGGAGTTACTCGCGGGCCTTTCCGCCGCCGAGCGAGCGCGGCTGGCTGCGCTGCTCCGGGTCGTGGTCGCACGCTTCGATGCGCCGGGCAGCTAGCGGCGTCACCCGTCGGCCGCCTCGGCCGCCTCGGCCGCCTCGGCCGCCTCGGCCGCAGCCAACCACTGCTCCTCCAGCATGGTTCGCTCGGCGACTGTGGCATCCAACTCGGCGGCCAGCTCGCGCATCCGTGCGTGCTCCGCGCCCGCCGTGCCGGCGACCGCCAGCTGATCGTGCAGCGCGGTCTCGCGCGCCGACACCTTGGCCAGCTGGCGATCCAGCCGGGAGATTGCCTTGCCGGCCTCGCGGCGGTCGGCCGCACTGGCGGCGGGCTCGGCGGCGGTCCCGACGGCGGGCTCGGCGGGGGGGCCGATGGCGACTCCGGTGACGTCGCCGGCGACGCTGCGGCGTTGCAGGTACTCATCCACCCCGCCCGGCAGCATTCGTACGGTGCCGTCGCCGAGCATCCCGTGCACTGTGTCGCACACCCGCTCGAGCACGTACCGATCGTGGGTCACCAACACGATCGTCCCTGGCCACTCGTCCAGATAGTCCTCCAGCACCGTCAACGTGTCGATGTCCAGGTCGTTCGTCGGCTCGTCCAAGAGCAGCACGTTGGGCTCGGTCAGCAACAAGCGCAACAGCTGGAGTCGTCGCCGCTCACCACCAGACAGGTCGGCCACCCGCGCCTGCAACTGCTCCCCGGTGAAGCCGAAGCGCTCCAGCAGCGACGTGACCGTTTGCTCACCGGCAGCCGTGCGGACCACCCGGCCCACCTGCTGAGCCGCAGCGAGCACCCGCAGGTCGGGAGCCAGCGGTTCCACATCCTGCTGCAGATGAGCGACCCGCACGGTTTTGCCGCGCTTGACTCGGCCGGCAGCCGGGATCAGCTCGCCAGCCAGCGCACGCAGCACGGTGGTCTTGCCCGCACCGTTGACCCCCACCAACCCGAGCCGGTCGCCCGGTCCAACCCGCCAGGTGACGTCGCGCAGCAGCCGTCGCCCGCCTCGTTCGATGGTGACACCCTCAAGGTCCAGCACGTCCTTGCCCAAGCGGGTGACCGCCAGCTGCTCGAGCGCCAGCCGGTTACGCGGCGGCGGCTCGTCCGCGATCAGCGCGGTCGCGGCGTCGATGCGGAATTGCGGCTTGGACGTACGCGCCGGCGGCCCCCTGCGCAACCAGGCCAACTCCTTGCGGACCAGGTTGCGCCGCTTGGCCTCACTCACCCGTGCTTGCCGGTCGCGCTCGGCCCGCGCCAACACGTACGCGGCGTAGCCGCCGTCATAGCTGTCGACGGCACCGCCGTGCACCTCCCAGGTGCGACTGCACGCCGCATCCAAGAACCATCGGTCATGGGTCACGACAACCAACGACCTAGGCCGGTTGCGGCCCGTGAGATGCCCAGCCAGCCAGGCGACGGTCTCGACGTCGAGGTGGTTGGTGGGCTCGTCCAAGAGCACCACGTCGCCGGGGTGCAGCAGCACCGCGGCAAGCGCGGCCCGGCGTCGTTCCCCGCCGGACAGGGAATCCACGGTGCGGTCGAGGCCGACACCGGCCAATAAGGTCTGCACCACCTCGCGGGTGGCGGGGTCGGCGGCCCACTCGTGGGTGTCGCGGTCTCCCAGCGCAGCCGTCAGCACGCTGGAGTTGGGGTCGAGCCGATCACGCTGGCTGAGCGCGCTGACCGGCACCCCGCTGGAGCGGGTGACCCGGCCACTGTCGGGCACAACTCCCCCGGCAAGCACGTCGAGCAGCGTGGTCTTGCCGGCGCCGTTGCGACCGACGACGCCGATCCGTTCGCCGGCCGCGACCCCGATGCTGACCCCGTCCAAGAGAAGCCGGTCGCCGAGGGCGAGACTTACGCGGTCGAGGGCGACGAGCGGGGCGGGGGGCACCGCACCAGCCTGCCGGGTGCAAGCGATCGCCTCTCAGGCGGGCGGCGACTAGTCGGACCCGCTGGGCCGGCTGACCAGTCGAGCGCCCGCGACCGGGCCGTGCACCGTCCGCAGTTGCACATCGTTCAATGCCGCACGGGCGACCGGCGTCACCGCACCAGCCACGGCATCGGCGTGGGCGTCGTCGGCGACCAGCAGCAGCACGGAGGGGCCCGACCCGGACACCAGGCCGGCGATGGAGCCCGCCGCACGTCCGGCGGCCAGCACGTTGGCCAGACCGGGCCGCAGGTGCAGCGCGGCCGGCTGCAGGTCGTTGTGCAGCAGCGGCCCGAGCCGGGTGACCTCGCCGGACCGGACGGCCGCGAGCAGGTCGTCGGGCAGGTGTGGCGGCTGTGGCTGGAGCACCGCGCTGCCTTCCCGCATGCGGTCTGTCTGCGTGTACACCGACGGGGTGGCAAGGCCAGGGGCGGATGAGATCAGCAACCAGGTGGTGGCCATCCCCGTCGTCAGCGGCCGCACCTGCTCGCCACGCCCCGCCCCCAGCGCTGTTTCCCCTGCGAGAGCGAACGGCACGTCGCTGCCCAGCTCCGCAGCCAGGCCCAGCAGTTCGGCGCGGTCGAGTCCGAGCCCCCACAGCTCCATGCACGCAAGCAACGCTGCGGCGGCGTCGGCTGAGCCGCCGGCTAACCCGGCTGCGACCGGGATGTTTTTGCGTACGTGCAGGTGCACGCCGGCTGTGACCCCACCGCGTGCCCGCAGCGACTGCGCCGCGAGGACGGCCAGGTGGTGGTGATCGTCGGACACCCCGGCGACCGGTCCGCCGGCACGGTCGACGGTCTCGACACTGACAACCGGGTCGCTGCGCAGCGTTGCCCGCACCTGATCGTGCAGGTCGATCGCCTGATAGACGGTGGCCAGGTCGTGATAGCCGTCGGGGCGTAGCGGGCCGACGCGCAGCGCCAGGTTGATCTTGGCTGGGGCTTGGGCGAGCACTTGCTGAGTGCCCATCAGCCCGCCATCGCAAGGGCTTCGGCGATCCGGGCGAAGTCGTCGACGTGCAGGTCCTCGCCCCGGCTCGTTGGTGACACCCCGGCGGAGCGCAAGGCCGACTCCGCCTGCGTCGGCGATCCAGCCAGCACCGACAAAGCGGCGCGCAACGTCTTGCGTCGCTGCGCGAAGGCCGCGTCCACCACGGTGAAGACCTGGGTGCGGTTGGCGGTGGTGTCCGGCGGGTCACCCCGCTGCCAGCTGACCAGTGCGGAGTCCACGTTCGGCACCGGCCAGAAGACGGACCGGCCGACCCGGCCGGCAGAGCGGACCGGCCCATGCCAGGCGGCCTTCACGCTGGGCACTCCGTACGTACGCGAGCCCGGACCGGCGACCAGCCGGTCGGCGACCTCGGCCTGCACCAGCACCAGGCCGTGCCGCAGCGACGGCAGCAGCGCCCATAGGTGCAGCAGCACCGGCACGGCGATGTTGTACGGCAGATTGGCCACCACCGCAGTCGGGGGCGGCCCGGGGACAGCGGTCAGCCGCAGCGCATCGGCGTGCAGCACCCGGCAACGCTCGGCCAGTGCCGGGGCCCGGCTCGCGATCGTGTCCGGCAGCGCATCGGCCAGCGCTCGGTCGACCTCGACCGCGACGACCCGACCGGCACCGCCGGTGCGCTCGAGCAGGGCGAGGGTTAGCGACCCAAGCCCCGGTCCGACCTCGAGGACAACCTCGTCCGGCCCGACCTTGGCGAGCCGGGCGATCCGGCGCACCGTATTGGGGTCGATGACGAAGTTCTGTCCGCGCTGCTTGGTAGGTCGTACGCCCAGCTCGTCGATCAGCCGGCGCACCTCGGCCGGGCCGAGCATCATGCTCGCGGCGCTGTCGGTCACGCCGTGAGGCTGCCACAGCAGGCGCCCGTACGCCCAACGCCCGTCGAGGTGGGTGGGTCAGTTGGGCAGGCCGAGGGAAGCTGAGCACGCCGGCCAGGCGCCGTAGCCGCCACTGGCATCGCGCAGCTTGGTCGCCACCGCGATCTGGGTCTCCCGGCTGGCCTCGTGCGGCAGGCCGCTGCCGCCGTACGCCTGCCAGGTGGAGGCGTTGAACTGCAACCCGCCGTAGTAGCCGTTGCCGGTGTTGGTGGACCAGTTGCCACCCGACTCACACTGAGCGAGCTGGTCCCACACGGCGGAGTCGCCGCCAACGGCGGGCGCGGGCTCCGGCTCGGGCGCGGGCTCCGGCTCCGGCACGCGGCTGCCGACCTTGACGATGCCGGTGACCGGCTCACGCACGACGCGGGAGCGGGTGACCTTGCGGGAGG
>JACCYS010000342.1 GCA_013696365.1 Nocardioidaceae bacterium | reverse complement strand
GTGTGGGTCGAGGTGGAGCGAGCCGACGTCGTCGTCCACGCCGGCGACTGGGTGGACGAGGCCGCGCTCGACGCACTCGAGGCCCGGGCGAACCGGCTGCTCGGGGTCTACGGGAACAACGACGGTCCCCCGCTACGGGCCCGGCTGCCGGAGGTGGCCCGGGAGGTGCTCGACGGCGTCCGGCTGGCCGTGGTGCACGAGACCGGGCCGGCCGCGGGGCGTGAGCAGCGCTGCTCGATGCGCTGGCCGGACACCGACGTACTGGTCTTCGGCCACAGCCACATCCCGTGGGACACCACCGCATCGAGCGGGCTGCGCCTGCTCAACCCCGGCTCACCGACCGACCGGCGCCGCCAGCCGTGGTGCACCTACCTCACCGCGACCGCCGCCGACGGTGCGTTGCGCGACGTACGGCTGCACCGGCTGCCGCGCCCGGACGGGTCGACGTTCGCTGAGGTGCATGGTCGACCACCGGTGTGAGCACAACCTGGCGTTCCAACTGCCCCTACTTCAAGGAGCGGCGACTAGGGAAGGTGACCGAGTCGACGCAGCAGCACCTCGTCCGCGGTGACCAAGGTGTCACCGAGACGCTCGGCCAGCGCCACGTAGACCATGTCGTACAACGGGTGTTCGTCGTACCGGCGTGACAACTCCCACGCCCGGGCAACGTGGGCGCTGTCGTGCAGCACGGTGACCGGCAGTTGGCACATGAGGCCGAACATCGTGTCCGCCTCGAGACCGTCCCACCGATCCCGACGCACGCCGGTCAACAGCGCGTTGCCGACCTCCTGGGCGAGCAGCGGTGGGGCGAGAGCCGTGCCTCTGCTCGGCTCGCCGACGCAGGTAGCGCCAGGCCGGCCCGGTCGGCGTCTGGCACCAGCCAGTCGACGACCACGCTCGCATCAACGACTGGCAAAGTCGTCGTCGCGATCTCGGCGGTCCTGCTGGATGAGGTCGCGGGCGGAAGCGCCCGGTCGTCCCGGTCCCAATGTCCGTTCGACCAGCTCTGCCCATTCGGCCAGAGCCAACGGCCCGGCAGCGGTCTGCTCCGCACCGCCCAGCAGGCGGTCGAGATCCTCGCGGCGAATCAGCAGGCGGTTGCCCTGACGTCGAGCGGGGAGCTTGCCCGACCACACCCATCGCCGGATCGTCTCCGGGGTCCGGTGAGCGAGCGCAGCAGCCTCTCGTACGTTCGCGACTACTACACCATCAAGCATCTGCATGGAGTAGGAATACGCCACCAGCGCAGTCACCTAGATGACAGCGACCCACGGATGGCCGCCCGCTGAGCCGCCAGGGCGCGGGTTGACCAACAGATCAGCGCTCGCGGTACTTCAACCACGCGGTGACGAACACGTCGCCGAATGGCGTCAGCGCCAAGCCCGCCTCGCTCTCGGTGAACACCCCCGTGTCGGCCAGCGCACCGCACGAGCGGTCCACCCGCGACCTGGACAGCGGCGCCGCGTCGTAACCGATCGACTGCTCGTACGCCCGCTCGTCGACGGAGCGATCCCAGTCGGCGAGGAAGCCCAGGATCTCCTGCCACGGCACCACGGCGCAGCCACGCACGTACGAGCGCAGCAGCCCGTACACCAGCCCGAACGCCGCGTACGGGTTGGTGCACAGGTCCTCCAGCAGCTGCACGCCGGCGCGCATGCCGATCCGGACCCACGCCTCGTCGTCGCGCTCGGGCTCCAGGCGCGGGTATGCCCACGTGCCGTCGAGCTCGATCAGCCCCGAGGCGATGGCACCCCGCCAGAGCCGGTCCAGGGCCTCACAGTCGCCGGCGTAGCGCCACGGCCTGCTCGCCAGCCGGTCCACCCAGGCATCGGCCCCCACGTCGGCGACTGCCGGCGACACGTAGTGGCGGTAGCTGCGCGCCAGCTGCTGCCGTGTCCACGTCTCCAGCCCCAACGCCTCGTACGCCTCGTGTGCCGCGGCGGGGCGCAGCACACCGGTCTTGGTGACCTCGGCCCGCTCCCCCATCCACCGGCACAACGCCTGCATCTGGTGGGTGAACGGCGACGTCCGCACGATCGGTGCGGTCTCGCCGGGCGGGGGCA
This sequence comes from Nocardioidaceae bacterium, assembly GCA_013696365.1. GTDB lineage: Bacteria > Actinomycetota > Actinomycetes > Propionibacteriales > Nocardioidaceae > JACCVL01. The sequence goes on along the minus strand of JACCYS010000342.1, from coordinate 3,823 downwards.
GCTCACCGCTCGGCAGTTCCCCGGCGAACGTGAGCAGCAGCGCCGTGATCGGGTCGTCGACGCGGTGCGCCAGCATCACCTGGTCGGCGCCGGACAGCTGACTTTCGCCGGGTCCCGGCATCCGCCGGCGCCGCTCGTGCACCGGCAACGCGTTCCACGACTCCTGCACCTGCTCGAGGCGGGCCTGCCAGGTCTCGACGTCGGGCGCGTCGTCCACCTCTACGCCGAGGCCGCGCCCGTACTCCATCAGGGACTTGGTCGGCGACCACGCGCTGGTGTCGGTGGCGGCCGCGGACATGTGCTTGGCGCTTCGCCGTGCCTCCTTGCGCAACGCCGCGGGCTCCGCGGACCTGGCACCCATCCGGCCGGTGCTACGCAGGAACCGGAAGTAGGCGTCCAGCGTGTCGGTCACGCCCTGCTCGGACGGCGGTGTGACGTCCCCCTTCGCCGGCCACAGCTCGAGCAGCAGGTGCTCGACCGAGCCCACCGGCCAGTACGTCGCCACAAGGTCTGCGTACGTGAGCCGAAGATCGAGGAGCCGGCCGAGCAGCTCTGCGTCGACGGGGCGGCCCTTGGCCTGGGCCCAAGCGCCGAAGTGGCGCAGCAGCAGGTCGTGCTTCGAATCCGGCATGCGACGGCAGTGTAGAAGGGCGACGACAGCCGGTGGGCAACCCGTAGTCCAAGGCAGACCGGTAGCCGGGCGGGCTCCCGCCTCGCTCCGCGTCCGCAGTGAGGGGGCGCCGCCGTGTGGGAAACTGGGCCCACTGGCCACCGACATTGTGGTGCCTGTGGACGACGGCCGCCGCCGTCTCCGATTGCGCTCATGCTCTCGGCATGAACGACATCCCACCCCTGACGCACCCCGACGACATGCCCCCGGTCCACACGCAGGCGGATCTGTGGCGACACTGGCGCGCCCTCATGGGTCCGCTGGGGTTTTCCGAGCGGCTGCTGTGGGTCATCCTCCTGACCGCCGAAGGGCGCGTCACCCCCGTGGTGCAGCAGGTCGAGGATCTGCCCCGGCTGCCCGACCCGGGCCTGCTGGACCCGCTGATGTCGGTCATCGGGCAGGTCTGCGGCGAGCTCGGCGAGGGCACGGCGGCGGTGCTGCTGTCCAGGCCGGGGGGCGCCGGCATCACGCCTGCGGGACGCACGTGGGCCCAGCAGCTGAGCGACGCGGCCGCCGCAGCCGACGTACGGCTGTGGCCGGTACACCTGGCCAACGACGACGAGCTGGTCACCCTGTCTCCGGACGACCTGGCCCTGCCGCGCGCGGCCGCCGGCTGACCGCGCTGGACCTGCCCGCCGCACCCGTGCTTGCCGTGAAGGTCCTCTCCCCACCACCCGGCGCGTCGACGTGACTTTGAAGCGGTCGCGGTACGAGGCGATCGGCTAGCGGCTGCTTGACTGGGCCCGTGACGTCGTTGCAGTCCTGGCTGTCCGCGCTCGACACCGACGACCTGGCTGTCACCCTCGGGCACCGCCCGGATGCACTGGGCGGTGTCGAGCCGCGGGGGCCCGCTGAGCTGGCGCAGCGACTGGCCGGCGGATTCTCGGTCGCGGACACCCTCCGGCAGGCACATGCCCCGGTGTTCGAGCTGCTCGAGGCCCTGCTCGTGCTGGGCGTCCCCCGCCGGGGAGCCCTGGTCGACCTGCTCGACGACCAGCACACCGGCGACCCAGCCGAGCACGGCCAGCAGGTCGACCGGGTGCTGGGCTGGCTGCGTGCGCGGGTGATCGTGTGGCCCGGCAGCGCCGACACGCTGGCGTACCCGCCGGTGCTGCACGAGCTGATCCCGAACCCCCTGGGGCTCGGGACACCGGCCGGACGGCTGCTGGGCGGCGTCTCCGCTGCGGACCTGAACGCGATGCTGGTCAAGCTGGGTCTGCCCAGGCAGAAGACCAAGCAGGCCACGTTGGACGCGGTGGTGGCGGCGCTCGCGGACGGCGACCAGGTACGGGCGCTCGTCACCGCCGCACCAGGCGCCGTCGCGGAGGAGCTCACCCAAATGGCGCTCGGTGCGTCCGCGGAGGGCAGCGCCACCGGCCGAGACGCCCGGCAGACGGCCTGGGAGCGACGCCGGCGTGCCGTCCAGTGGGCCGGCGAGCGTGGACTGCTGCAACAGATCTACTGGGGCAGCCACGCCGAGCTACCGGCGGAGGTGGCACGTGCGCTGCGCGGGCCGGACTACCGGGCGCCGTTCCACCCGGTGGCGCCGACGCCGCACCCGCACGCGGTCGACCCGACGGCCGTGGCGCGGGAGTCAGCCGGTGCGGTGACGGCGTTCGCCGACCGGTCGGTATCGGTGCTCGACCTGCTCGCCCGTTCGCCGGTGAAGGGGTTGAAGAGCGGCGGGGTCGGCGCCAGGGAGCTGACCCGGCTGGCCAAACAGACCGGAGCCACCGAGCCACAGCTGCGGCTGGTGCTCGAGCTGACCTACGAGGTGGGGCTGCTGGGGCTCGGCGCGCAGGTCGGGGTGTCCGACGGGTTCGCCGACTGGCGCTCCGAGGAGCCGGCGATCCGGTTCGCCGAGCTGCTGTGGAGCTGGTGGCGGATGGCGGGGACGCCCACCCAGTCCCGCGACGAAGACGACAAGCCGAGACCGGTCGGGCACCGGCCCGGACTCTGCCCGGCCTGTCTGACCGCGCGGCAGGGTCTGCTCGGCGCTGCAGCCGAGCTGCCTCCAGACACGGCAGCCGACCCCGCCGACCTCGTCCAGGCAATGCTGTGGACCCGGCCGTTGGCGCACCTGGTCACCGAGGCCGGCGAGCCCGCCGCCGTTGTCGAGGCAGAGCAGATGGGCGTGCTCGCGCACGGCTCGCTGACCGAGCTGGGCCGGGCACTGGTCGCCGGCGACGTCGACGCGGTCGGTCGGCTGGCGGCCGATGCGCTGCCCGCGGCGACCGACCGGGCCACCTTCGGGAGCGACCTCACCGTCCTCGTCGCCGGTCAGCCCTCGGCCCGCGTTAGCGCCACCCTCGACGCCGCGGCCGACCGAGAGAGTCGCGGTCCGGCAACGGTGTGGCGGTTCTCCCCCGCCAGCGTGCGCCGAGCGCTGGACGAGGGTGCGCGGCCCGATGCGCTGCTGGCCGACCTGCAGGCGGTGGCGACCGCCGAGCTGCCGCAACCGCTGCGCTATCTCGTGAACGACGTCGCGCGCCGGCACGGGTCGGTGCGGGTGCGGGAGGCGCAGACCGTGCTGCTCGCCGACGACGAGGCGCTGGGCGCGCAGCTGGCGGCGGACCGCTCCCTGCACTCGCTGGACCTGCGGCTCGTCGCGCCGACCGTGCTGCTCGGCGGCCGCGACGCCATCGCCGCGGCGGCGACGCTGCGCAAGGCCGGCTACCTGCCCGTGCGTGAAGACGAGGCAGGCGTACGGGTGCTCGAGGGAGCCCAGCAACCGGTGCCGGCCTCAGCCCCGCATCGCGTTGTCGGCTCACGGACACGACCGGTGCAGCGGGCAGCGGAGCCGGTCGACCCCGCCGCTGCCGCCGCTCGCATCCTCGCGGGGGACACCGCTGACGACGTGATCACCTCGCAGAGCGAGGCGCTGATCGCCGGACACGCCCGCCGGCTCGGCCTCCCCGACGTCCGCCTGCTGGCACACGCCGTCGACACCGACGGCGCCGTCACGATCGACTACGTCGCAGCCACCGGCGGCCGCACCCTGCGCACGGTCAGTGATATCCAGCTCTTCGGCGGGCAGATCATCGCCTGGTGCCACCTGCGCACCGACGAACGCCAGTTCGCGCTCGACCGGATCCAGTCGGTGTCCCCGGCGGCCCTGCCTTGAGGGCGCACGTCGGCTCGTCGTCGAGGGTG
>JACCYS010000320.1 GCA_013696365.1 Nocardioidaceae bacterium | reverse complement strand
ACCTGACCTTCCTCGTGCAGCACTGGCTCGGGGTCGAGGGGTTCCCGCGCCGCTACGCCGACTACGAGGTCAACGACGGGTTCACCACGCTGAACGAGATCTCCACGATCGGCTCGTTCGTGCTCGGCGCGTCGATGATCCCGTTCTTCTGGAACGTATGGAAGTCCCGTAACGCCCCACTGGTGCACACCGACGACCCGTGGGGGTGGGGCCGGTCGCTGGAGTGGGCCACCAGTTCACCGCCGCCGCGGCACAACTTTCACCGGCTGCCCCGGATCCGCTCGGAATCGCCCGCCTTCGACCTGCACCACCCCGAGGTCGCCGCCCTCGAGCTCGCCGAGAACGAGGTACTCAACGAAGAGCAGGGCTGGGACGGTCCCGAAATCAACGGACGCGGCGGCCACCTGCGCGAGAGCGCGAACCACCCCCCGGGACGTGACCGATGAAGGTCGAGGCGTGGGTCTTTGGGGCGGTCGCCGGCTTCTTCGCGGTCGTCACGCCGATCTACTGGTTCCTTTCTGCGGACCCCACCGGCACCAGTGCGCTGGTGATGACGACTCTGCTCGGCGCCTTGGTGGCGTTCTACCTGTATGTCGTAGCCCAGCAGATCGACGCTCGGCCGGAGGACCGGGGGCGAGCCGAGGTCGCCGATGGTGCCGGCGAGTTGGGGTTCTTCCCGCCGTACAGCTGGTGGCCGCTCTATACGAGCCTGGCGCTGGCCGTGATGGTCCTCGGGGTGGTCTTCGGCTGGTGGCTGTTCATCATCGGCGCGGGGCTCGGGGCCATCGCGTTGGTGGGCTTCGTCTACGAGTACTACCGCGGGTTCCACGCGCACTGAGCGACATCGCCGACGCGCGACCTGAGCGCTGAGAGCCACTATCGCTTTGCCGCCGGTTATCATCGGGGTTTCATTGCTGACGTGAGGGGTTTGCTGTGTCCAGGTGTCGACGCGGACGAGTTGTTGCCGGTGCGGCGACTGCGCTGCTGCTGAGCGTCCTGACGGGTGCCTGCACTGCGGACCAATCCGCGGACCAAGCCGATGGTGAGAGCAACGACGCCAAGGGTTCCGCGGCCGCCGCGGGTGCTGAGCGCGAGGAGCCCCAGGCCAAGCCGTTTGCCGCGGCAGTCGAGGTTCCTGGGAAGAGGTCTCAGGTGGCGGTCGACAGTCCCGTCCGGCTTTGGGCGACCAGCGGCACCGTGCAGCGGGTACGAGCCTTTTATGGCAAGCAGAGCCCGGACAGAATGGTGCGGGGTCGGATGAACGCTGCCAAGGGCACCTGGACGCTGCAGGACACCCTGCAGCCCGGACGCACCTACACGGTGTTGAGCACTGGCCGCAACGCCGACGGCGAACGCCGCACCGTCCGCAGCACCTTCGGCACCGACGATCTGAGCTTGGACGAGCAGACCTACGCCAGCGTCGCCCCGCTGCAAGGCGAGACCGTCGGCGTCGGGATGCCTGTGGTCGTCACGTTCGATGTGCCGGTGAAGAACCGCGCGGCCATCGAGCGGCAGATGTCGGTGTCGTCGAAGCCGATGGTGCGCGGCAGTTGGCACTGGATGTCGGCGACTGAGGTGCACTACCGGCCACGGACGTACTGGCCGTCCGGCGCGGACGTCGATGTGGACATCGACATCGACTCAGTGGACGCGGGAGGTGGGATTTACGGTCAGGAGAGTCGGCAGTTGTCGTTCAACGTCGGTGATCGCATCGTCAGCGAGATCAACCTGAACACCTACCAGATGCGCGTCAAAGTGAACGGCTCACTGGCGCGGACGATCCCGATCTCCGGCGGCAAGCCCGGCTTCGAGACGCGCAACGGCACCAAGGTCATCATGGAGAAGTTCGAGTCCAAGCGGATGGACGCCGCAACGACCGGGATCGACCGTGACGACCCGGAGTACTACAACATCTCGAACGTCGAATACGCGATGCGAGTGACCTACTCCGGTGAGTTCCTCCATGCCGCACCCTGGTCGGTCGGCTCCCAGGGGGGCGCCAACGTCAGTCACGGGTGCGTTGGCATGAGCACCGATAATGCGGCCTGGTTGTTCGGTATCACCAACCGCGGTGACATCGTCCAGGTTACGGGCAGTGACCGCGATCTCGAGCAGGGCAACGGTTGGACCGACTGGGACATCAGCTGGGCCGACTACGTCGCCGGTTCCGCCCTCACCTGAGACGCCCGACCCCCTGCGGTTCATCCGTCACTTTTGGACCGCTCATCCGTCAGTTCTGGAGTGCTCATCCGTCACTTGTGGCGGGGAGGTACTCGTTGGGTGAGTGCGCTCGTGCGGCCTCTCACCAGAAGTGACGGATCGCCTCACCAGAGGTGACGGGTCGCCGCGGGGGTGGTCAGTGGCGGCGGGGGAGACCCAGCTCGTTGACGCCCTGGAACTCGTCGTCGGCTGCCTCAAGCTCGGTGGCCGAGTCATCGTGCCCGTGGCTGTTCGCCTCCTCCAGCTCGGCAACGGTCGGCTTCTGCCGATCGTCGGCGTACCAGAAGCGGGAAAGCCGAGCTCGTACGCGCTGCACACCGCTGTGCGGAGCCGCCACCCCGTTCTCGTCGCGCTCAGCAGGCAGCGCCGCGACATCGGGACGCTCGTGCGCGGTCAGCGTGTACGCCTCCTCGGCGGACACCGGCACGTGCCGCTCGCTGTAGGCGCCGTCTGCGGAGCGCATGATGATGCCGGACTCATGCCCGTGCAGGACCGTTTCGGAGCTCTGACGTTGCAGCCCAATGCAGATGCGCTTGGTGACGATGAACGCCACCACGGGCGCGACGAAGATCAGGATACGCAGCGAGCGGGT
>JACCYS010000316.1 GCA_013696365.1 Nocardioidaceae bacterium | reverse complement strand
AAGAGTTCAACGTGGTCACGCTGACCCTGCCCGGTGCACCTGAGAAGCCGCCGACGGTGCGTGCGACGACAATGTCCGGTGCCTGCGGGGTCTGCGGCCGAGAAAGCCTCGATGCGGTCGCCGCCCTTGGCGGCCGCAGGCTGCCGCTGTGGCCGTCCGTACCCCGCGAGGTGGTCGCCGCGTTGCCCGACCGGTTGCGTGAACAGCAGCAGATCTTCGCGCGTACCGGCGGGCTGCATGGTGCCGGGCTGTTTCGTCCCGACGGCACCCCGGTCGTGGTGCGTGAGGACATCGGCCGGCACAACGCCACCGACAAGGTCATCGGTCATCAGTTGCTCAAGGGTGCAGCGGCCGATGGCCCGGAGGGTCTCGTGCTGGTGGTCAGCGGACGTGTCGGCTACGAGATCGTGCAGAAGGCGGTGCTCGCCGGGGTGGTCGCAGTGGTGGCGGTCGGCGCTCCGTCCAGCCTGGCGGTCGGGTTGGCCCGAGAGTTCGGCCTGACGGTTGTCGGATGGGTGCGCGACGGTCGGATGGTGGCCTACGCCCATCCCGAACGCATCACCGGCTGACGTCTCTGGCTGACGTCTCTGGCTGACGTCTCTGGCGTCGCTCGAACGACCTCCCCGGCGCGGGCTGCCCGGCGTTGTCGGTGGTCGCATCTAGCGTTCCTGTCATGCGCATCCTGCACACCTCCGACTGGCATCTGGGCAGGTCCTTCCACCGGGAGGGGCTCCTGGGCCACCAGGCGGCGTTCATCGACCATCTGGTGGAGACGGTGCGGGCCGAGCGGGTCGATCTGGTGGTGGTGGCGGGCGACGTCTACGACCGCGCCTTGCCCTCGGTCGACGCGGTTGCGGTGGCGAACGATGCCCTGCGACGGCTCGCCGGCCTGCGGGTGCCGGTGGTGATCACCTCGGGCAACCACGACTCTGCCCGCCGGCTCGGCTTCGCTGCCGACCTCATCGCTGCCGCCGGCGTGCACCTGCTGACCGACCCACACTCGCTGGACCGACCGGTACAGCTGGCCGACGACCACGGACTGGTCTCCGTCTACGGCCTCCCCTACCTTGAGCCCGAGGCGCTGCGCGAGGCGTGGGGGCTGCCCACCCGCAGCCACGAGGCGGTTACCGCTGCGGCGATGGGTCGGGTGGCCGCGCACCGAGCCAGCGTCGGCGACGGGGGGCGCTCGGTGGTCCTTGCGCACACCTGGGTGCATGGCGGGCAGCCCAGCGACAGCGAGCGGGACATCGCCGTGGGCGGGGTGACGCAGGTGCCTGCGGAGGTGTTCGCGGGCGTCGACTACGTCGCCCTCGGGCACCTGCACGGTCGTCAGCGGATCACTGAGACTGTCCGCTACAGCGGGTCGCCGCTGGCGTACTCGTTCTCCGAGGCTGACCACACAAAGGGCTGCTGGCTGGTTGAGCTCGGCAGGGACGGGGTAGAGCAGGTCGAGTTCGTCGCCGCCCCGGTCCCTCGACGACTGGGACGAGTTCAGGGCCGGCTCGCCGACCTGCTCCGCGACCCGTCCTATGCCGGCATGGAGGAACGCTGGCTGCAGGTGACCCTGACGGACTCGCGGCGTCCCAGAGCCGCGATGGAACAGCTGCGCACACGGTTCCCGCATGCCCTCCTTCTGGACTTTGCCCCCGAGGGGCTCGCCGACACACCGCACCAGTGGGCTGACCGGCTGCGGGGTCGCAGCGATCGTGACGTGGTGCGTGACTTCGTCGACGTGGTCCGAGGCGAGTCCGCCGACGACAACGAGCAGGCGCTGTTGGACGAGGCATACGAGGCGTGCACCAGCCAACGGCAGGTGGAGCCGGCCGCTGTCCAGGTCGGACCTCCTGCGCGGATCGCGTCATGAGGGTGCATGGCCTGCGGATGACCGCATTCGGACCGTTCGCGGGCCGCGTCGACCTCGACGTGGACGCCCTATCCGAGCACGGCCTATTCCTGCTCACCGGACCAACGGGAGCCGGAAAGACAAGTGTCCTCGACGCCATCTGTTTCGGGCTGTACGGCCGGGTCCCCGGCGCGCGACAACAAGCCGACCGGCTGCACAGCGACCACGCCGACCCGGGCGTCGCTCCCGAGGTTCAACTGGACGTGACTCTCGCCGGTCGCCGGCTGCGGCTGAACAGGTCGCCGCGTTGGCAGCGGCCGAGCAGCCGTGCCCGCAGCGGACATGTCGTGCAGCAGGCCAGCGTGCTGGCGCAAGAACGGGTGGGTGACGGCTGGACGACGCTGTCCACCCGCATCGACGAGACGCAACACCTTGTGGACGAGCTGCTCGGCATGACCTGTGAGCAGTTCACCCAAGTGGCGATGTTGCCGCAAGGCCAGTTTCAGGAGTTTCTGCGCGCCGGCGCTGACGACCGCCGCAAGGTGCTGGAGCAACTGTTCGGCACCCAGCGGTTCCGTGACGTCGAGCTCTGGCTGGTCGAGCATCGCCGGACGACCGCTGCCGCGGCGACCTCGGCCCGGCAGGCCGCATGCTCGGCGGCCGACCAGCTGCGCGGGGCTGGACATATCGAGGAGCCGGTGCCCGACGATCTGCTCGACTGGCAGGCGTGGGCCGATGCGGTGGTCAGCGCCGCCCGGCACGAGTGCGACGACCTGTCGGTGCTGGTTGGGCAGTCCTGCCAGCAGCGCGACGAGGCACGACGAGCACAGGCGGTGGGGGCAGAAGTGGCGAGCCTGCAGCAACGCGGGCTGCGGGCTCACCAGCTGCTAGCCGATGTGGTGGCGACGCAGGGTGACGCCGATCAGCAAGCGGAAGCCCTGCGGGCCGCCGACCGCGCCCGCCAGGTCACCGTGCTGCTCGAACCGTTAGCCGAGGCTGCCGCCCGGGTCGCCGCCGCCGACCAGCCGGCCGCGATCGCGCTCACCGATGTCAGCGGTCTGCTACCGCATGCCCTGGACGGGCTGCAGGAAATGCTTGACGAGGGAGTGTCGGAGGTGTCGACCCAGCGACTGTCCGGCTGGCTGTCCGGGCTCGACGGTGAGCGCAGCCGTCACGAGCAGACCAGCGAGCGCGAGCAGCGGTTGGCGCTCGATGTCGCCCGGGCAGCCGTCCTGGACAGTGAGGCTGCAAGCGCCGGACGGCAGGCGGCGCAGGCCGAGGAGACGGTGACGCGGCTACGCACGGAAAGTACCGACCGGCCAGCGGCGATAGATACGCTACGCACCAGGATCGACACCGCCCGGCGCCTCGACGCCACCCACGACCACCTGCATCATGCCGTGCACAGCGCCCGGCAACAGGCCGACGCAGCCAACCGGCTGCCGGCGATCGACAGTGCGCTGCGAGCAGCCGAAGACACCGCTCGCCAGGCCATCGACACACACCAAGCAGCCGTCGATCACCGCCTGAATATTGCCCGCCGCCGCCTGGCGGGCGCTGCAGCCGAGCTCGCAAGCCGCCTAATCGACGGACGACCCTGTGACGTATGCGGCTCAGCGGTCCACCCCGACCCCGCCGTCGACGACAGCGTCCCCCTCGGTGACAGCGACGAGGCGGCCGCCGAGCGCGCAGAGACCGATGCTGCTGAGCGTCGTGCGCGGGCGACCTCGACGGTGCAGCGTGCCCAGGCAGACGTCACTGAGACCACGGCAGCCGCGGGTGGCTTCAGCACGGCCCGGGCCGACGCCCACCTGGTGGAGTGTGCGAACAAGCTGGAGCAGGCAGCCGCGGCCCGCGCACGCTTGCCGGGCCTGCTGGCACAACTGGCTAACGCAGAGCAAGAGCAGGCGCGAGCCGGCGAGCAGGTGGACGACGCCAAGCGGCTGGCGGCCGAGTTGCGCGCGACAGCAGCCGGCCGCCGAGACGCGTGGTCACAGTTGCACACCGGTCTGGTCGACGCGCTCGGCCCGGCGGTGGACATCGCGGCTGCGCAGCAGCACACCCAGCGCTGCCGGTTGGCACTGGAGGCAGCCATCGACGCGGTCGCCGAGCTGCTTACGGCCAGGGCCGCACATGAAACCGTCACGGCGCAGGCTGATCGGCTGGCCCGTCGGCACGAATTCGCGGACGCCCAGGCAGCGCAGGCGTGCGCTCTGGACGCCACCAGCCGAAACCAGCTGCAGTCCGCCCTTAGCGGGCGCGAGCAACAGGCTGCCGGCGCCACCGAGGTGCTCGCAGACCCGGCGGTGCGAAACGCGCTGGCAGCGCTTGATCCCAACATCGAGCAACTCACCGCCTCAGCAGAGGCTGCGGACAACCTCCTCGACCGACAGCGCGGCCAGCTGGCCAGCGCCGAGCGCACAACGGCTCGGCTGATCGAGCTGCGACAGCTGCTTACGCGGTGCCTGGCGCAGTGGCAGCCGCGGCACGAGGCACATGACGTGGCGGCCAGCTTGGCGACCCTGGCTGAGGGGAAGTCGGCCGACAATCACCAGCAGATGTCGCTGTCGTCGTATGTGTTGGCTGCTCGGCTGGAGCAAGTGGTTGCTGCAGCGAACGAGCGACTCGTGCCGATGACGTCGAGTCGGTACGTCCTCGAGCACACCGTGCAGCGGTCTGCGGGCGACCGACGATCCGGCGCCGGCGGTCTTGGGCTGCGCATCCGCGACGAGTGGACCGGGGATCTCCGCGACCCGTCGACCCTGTCAGGTGGTGAGACCTTCCAGACCTCGTTGGCGCTGGCACTCGGCCTGGCCGACGTTGTCGGCAACGAGTGTGGCGGCACCCAGTTGCAGACGATCTTCGTCGACGAGGGCTTCGGTTCACTCGACGCCGACAGCCTGGACGAGGTGCTCGATGAGCTGGACCGCCTTCGCGACGGCGGCCGGGTGGTGGGGGTGGTGTCACACGTCGACGCGATGCGCGAGCGCATCCCCACCCAGCTAAACCTGGTCAAGACTCGCGCCGGGTCGTCGCTCGCCCGCACCGGCTGACAGCCGTTCGAGCCGGCTCGGGGGACAATGGTGCCACCCATCCACGACGACCGGGGCGCCGAACTTCACTCGGGACCTTAGTGATCGATCCGCAAACTGCGGGTGTCGTGCCGGTGGCGCGGCGAAGTAAGAGAGGGGATAGTCAGTGGTTGAGCCGGTTCCGTTGCACGGCGACGCTGCGGGCGTGCCCGAAACCACCCTGTCGACGCTGATGGTGCGCGTCGCCAAGGGCGACGAGCCCGCGTTCGCCGCGCTCTACGACCGCACCTGCACGGCGGTGCACGGTCTCGCCCGGCGGGTAGTTCGCGATCCCGCCCGTGCGGAGGAGATCACCCAAGAGGTCTATCTGCAGGTATGGCGCACCGCTGGTCGTTACGACCCCGATCGCGGCTCGGCAAAGGGCTGGCTGCTCACCTTGACTCACCGCCGGGCCGTCGACGTGGTGCGGCACGACCAAGCGAGCACGAACCGTGAGGCCAAGTACGACTGGGCCGGCGGACCCGACATCGACGTGGTCGATGAGCAGGTCATGACCCGGCTCGAGCACGAGCAGGTGCGTCGCTGCTTGCAGACACTGACCGATCTGCAACGAGAGTCGGTCACTATGGCCTACTACGGCGGGCATACCTATGCCCAGGTCTCGTCGCTGCTGCGGGTCAACGCCGCCACCATCAAGACACGGATGCGGGACGGGCTCATCCGCCTGCGCGACTGTCTAGGAGTCACCGCATGAGCGCCGAGATGCACACCATGGTCGGCGTCTACGCGCTGGATGCGCTCGACCACCGCGAGCAGGTCGGCTTTGAGGCGCATCTGTCCAGCTGCCCCTCCTGCTCCGACGAGCTGATCGGGTTCCGTGCGACCGTCGAGCGTCTTGGTGGCGCCACCGCTACGACCCCTCCCCCACACTTGCGCGACGCCGTGCTGCAGCTTGTCGCCCACACCCCGCAGGAGCGTCGCGTCATTCCGATGCATCGCTCCGAGCGCTGGCGCCAGCGGATGCCGTTGCTGGTCGCAGCAGCCTCGGTGTTAATCGCGGCTGGTGTCGGTGCTCTCTACATCGGCGAACTGAGCCGGTCGAGCCAAGAGGACGACGTCATTGCGGCAACTGACGCCAGCACCAGCGTTGAGCGTCTCGACAGCGGCACGCAGGTCAAGGTGATCGCCTCCGAGTCGATGGACAGTGCTGTCGTCGTGATGAACCGGGTGCCCGCACTCGAGGCAAACACCAACTATCAGATGTGGGCCATCGGGCCCGAGGGTGCGAAGTCGCTCGGCGTGATGACCGCGGACGACATTGCTGAGCCCACCACCCGGCTCGTCAAGGGCATCGACGGTGTCCAGTCAGTCGCCCTCACGGTCGAACCGGAGGGTGGATCGACACAGCCCACCACGAAACCTCTGGTCAAGGTGCAACTGACCTGAGGTCGGCGGCTGGTGCGCACCTGAACTCGTAGGTGGCCAGGGACAGTCCGGTGACCGCTCCGCGTTCGTTGCGTTGGACGGTGAGCAGCTCGCCGGCAAAGTAGTTGTCCAGCCCCTGCCAGTGGTCGTTGTCCAGTCGTTCGAACCTACTGGATCGAGCGGCATCGGCATGCTCGAGACACAACCGGCCACCCCGCACGGCTATGGCGTACGGGGTGTTCCCCCAGTACCAGGGGCCAACCACATCGTCGGCACCGTCGACGACTGGTTCCGGTTGCCAGACCGGCGCCACGGCGGGCTCCCGGGCCAGCACCTCGTCCAGCAGCACTGCGGCGAGCCCGGGGGTCGCACCGACCGTACCGTTGGACATTGCCACGGCGGCTAGACCGGCACCCGGCTCGGCGACCACGCCGGCGAGAAAGCCCGGCATCGACCCCGAGTGCCCGACCCGGGTGCCGGTGCTGGCCGCTTCGACCCGCAGCCCCATCCCGTAGGCGCCGCCCGCATCGCCTGCTGGCGCGCTGGCGACCGTCGTCATTTCCCGCATGCTCGCGTTGCTGAGCACAACTGGGACCGGGTCGAGCAGGAACGCGGCAAACCGGGCAAGGTCGCCGAGCGTGCTCCACAACTGTCCGGCAGAGGCCATCGACCCGGTGTCGGTGTGTGGCTCGGGTTGCAGCCGGCCGGTGTAGGGGTGCACCGACCGCCCGTGGGCGTGCGGGTCGTAGGGCAGGTAGCTGGTCCGGGACATCGTCAGCGGCTCCAGCACCCGTTCGGCTACCACCACGTCCCAGGGTGCTGCCCGCCGGTGGGCCACCACCGCACCGAGCAGGGCGTACCCAAGGTTGCTGTAGTGATGCTCGGCGCGACCGTCGAGCACCGGTCGCTGTGCCTGCACGCGATCGAAAAGGTCGTCGAGGTGGGCAGCATCGTTGCGCTCCCACCACGGTCCCGCCGGCTCTGCCGGCAATGCCGCGCTGTGCGACAGCAGCCGGCGTAGCGTGCTGTCGCCGAACGGTGCGTGCGGAAGGTGCGCGTCCACCTGGTCATCAAGGTCGAGCAGGCCCTCATCCCGGCACTGCAGCACGGTGATGGCGCACAGCGGCTTGGCGATCGAGCCGATCCGGTACTGCAGATCCGGGTGCGGATCGCATCCGTCAGCCAGACCGGTCTCGGTGCCCCGGGCTGCCCACCAGGCCAGCTGTCCGTCTCGCACCACGCCGGCAATCAGCGACGGCTGGCGGCTTGCGGTCTGCACTGCCGCGACGTGCCGCAACAGGGCGGCGCTGGTTGGCGCGAGCAGTGGTTCGCTCACTCGAACGCATCCGGCGGCGGGCAGGAGCACACCAGGTTACGGTCGCCGTAGGCCTGGTCGACCCGGCCGACCGGTGGCCAGTACTTGTCCACCCCGCTGCCACCGCTGGGCAGCACCGCCCGCTCCCGGCTGTAGGGGCGGTCCCACTCCCCCGCCAGCGCATCCACCGTGTGCGGTGCGTGCCGCAACGGGCTGTCCTCCAACGACCAGCGACCATCGGCAACCTCGTGGATCTCGGCCACAATCGCCACCATCGCCGCACAGAAGCGGTCTAGCTCCGCCAGATCCTCCGACTCGGTCGGTTCCACCATGAACGTTCCGGGGACCGGAAAGCTCATGGTCGGCGCATGAAAGCCGTGGTCGACGAGCCGTTTGGCGACGTCGTCGACGCTGACTCCGGTGCGCT
>JACCYS010000304.1 GCA_013696365.1 Nocardioidaceae bacterium | reverse complement strand
GTGCTGGCTCCTCGGGGTCGTACGTGGTGACGATCTGCGGGTGCAGGTCGGTTGGCGGCGGCGTCCAGGTGTCGGCATCTGCCTGCACCTGTTCGCCGCTGCGGATGTCCTTCACCTCATCTGGTGCACCGGCAGCGCCGGAAAACCAGACGTAGGGGATACCTCGCCGCTCGGCATGCCGGATCTGCTTGCCGAACTTGGCCGCGGTCGGCGCCAGCTCGGTCGCGATGCCGCGAGCACGCAGCGCGCGTGCCACCGTGCGGACGCGGGGGCGGTCGTCGTCGGTCGGCAGCGCGACAAGCACCGCCGACGGCACCGCCCTGCTGGCGTCGAGCAGGCCACGGGCGATCAGTGGAGCCAGCACCCTCGTGACCCCGAACGAGATCCCGACACCCGGGTAGGTCGTCTTGCCGTCGCTGGCCAGCGCGTCATAGCGTCCGCCGGCCAGGACACTGAGGTCGCCATGGGTGGCCATCCGGCCCTCGAAGACGGTGCCGGTGTAGTAGTCCAGTCCGCGGGCGATCTTCAGGTCGGCGACCACGACGAACCGGGCGGTCACGGTCTGCCCGGCAGCCTCAAGCACCCGGACCAGGTCGGCAAGGCCCTCGTCGAGCATGGGGTGCTCGACGCCGAGCGCCCGGACCCGGGTGGTGACCTCGGCGCCAGCCCCGCTGATGCTCGCCAAGGCGAGGCACTGCTTGACCTGCACGTCGTCAAGTCCGGTTCGCTCGCGGAGCAGTTGGCCGGCGGCGGTGGGGCCGACCTTGTCCAGCTTATCCATCACCTGGATCACTGCCGCCGGGTCGTCCGCTCCGAGGCCGCGGTAGAAGCCTTCAATCAGCTTGCGGTTGTTCACGTGCAGCGTGACCGCCGGCAGCGGCAGTCGGCTGAGCGCCTCGGCCAGCACCTCGGTGACCTCAACGTCCGCATCGAACGACAGCTCGTCGCGGCCGATCACGTCGATGTCGGCCTGGGTGAACTCGCGATAGCGGCCGTCTTGGGGTCGCTCACCGCGCCAGCAGCGCTGGATCTGGTAGCGGCGGAAGGGGAACTCCAGCCGGCCGGCGTTTTCCAGCACGTACCGTGCCAGGGGCACGGTGAGGTCGAAGTGCAGCCCCAGCCCCGCAGCCGACGACGCGGTGTCGGTCTTGGGGTCGGTGTCGGAGTCGCCCTGGGGGTCGGCCTGCAGCCGGCGCAGCACGTACACCTCTTTGGAGGTCTCGCCCTTACGCAGCAATTGGTCGAGCGGCTCCACCGCGCGCGTCTCCAGACTGGCGAAACCGTGCAGCTCGAAGGTCTCCCGCAGCGAGTCGAGGATCGCCAGCTCGGCGGCTCGGTGGCGCGGCAGCAACTCAGGAAACCCCGACAGTGGGGTGGGTCTGGACATCGGGCTCACAGCCCCCGGGCGGGCGAGGGCAGGTCTTGCAGGTAGGGATTCGCCACCCGCTCGCGGCCGATGTTGGTCTGCTCGCCGTGCCCGGGCAGCACCACCACCCGGTCGTCGAGCGGCAAGACGGTGCGGGCGAGGCTGCGCAGCATCTGCTCGTGGTCACCACCCGGAAGGTCGGTACGGCCGATCGAGCCGGCGAACAGCAGGTCGCCCGAGAACATCAGCTCGGGCACGTCCTCAGCACCGTCGTACGGGGTGCGGAAGGTGACCGAGCCTTGGGTGTGTCCGGGGGCATGGTCGACCTGAAAACCCACCCCGGCCAGCTCGAGTTGCTGTCCGTCGGCGAGCTCGCGAACGTCGTCGGGCTCGGCAAACGAGTGCTCGCCGCCTAGCAGCATCGCCGCGGTGTCCGGTGAGATGCCGGCCATCGGATCGCTCAGCAGGTGCCGGTCGGCGGGGTGAATCCAGGCTGCCGCATCGTGACTGCCGGCCACCGGGGCCACCGACCACATGTGATCGATGTGGCCGTGGGTGACCAGCACCGCCACCGGCTTGAGCCGGTGCTCACGCACCACCTCGGCCACCGCCGGCGCCGCGTCCTTGCCGGGGTCTATGACGACGCACTCACTGCCAGCGGCCGATGCCAGCACCCAGCAGTTGGTCCCCCACGGGCCAGCGGGGAATCCGGCGACAAGCATGGTGGTAACCCTAACGGCAGCACCTCGACCGTCCCGCCGCAGCGGCCACCTACACTGCTGCGGATCGACTACGAGGCTCGGCAAATCCGGGTCCCGGCAACGAGGAGTGACCCCCGATGGCGCAGCAGCCGCCGGACTCCGCCGCACCCGGGCGGGCAGTACCCCGTCCTGGGCCACCTCCCGCCGGCGCGCCCCTGCCGCGACCACCGGCGGCCGGCAACCCAGGGCCCGGCAAAGCGGCGGACGTGGCAGACGCCAGCAAATGGGGGCGGGTGGACGCGGACGGCACGGTCTTTGTCCGCAGTCGCGACGGCAGCCAGCGGAGGGTTGGCCAGTGGCCTGGGGCAGATACCGCGGAGGCCCTGACGCTGTACGTGCATCGATTCGAGGGGCTGGCGGTCGAGGTGGATCTGCTGGAGCGACGGGTCCGTCAGGGTGCACTGGCGCCCGACGACGCGCGTACGGCCGTGGCCCATCTGCGCTCCACCATCGTGGACGCCCAGGCGGTCGGCGACCTCGAGCGACTGGCGGAGCGCCTCGATGCGCTGACCCCAGTGCTGGTCGAGCAACAAGACCAACGCCGGGCGGCTCGCCAGGCCAAGCAGGACCGTGCCCGACAGGCGAAGGAGGCCATCGTCGCCGAGGCGGAGACCTTGGCGACCTCGAACGACTGGCGGGCGGGGGCGGAGCGTCTCAGCGAGCTGATGGACACGTGGAAGTCGCAGACACGCATCGACAAGCCCACCGACGACGCCCTGTGGCACCGCTTCTCATCGGCCCGCTCGGCATACAGCCGGCGGCGCAAACAGCACTTTGCGCAGCAGAACGAACAGCGCAAGGAGTCACGGGCGATCAAGGCGAAGCTCGCCGCGGAGGCGGAGACGTTCGCGGACTCGACCGACTGGGGAGCCACTGCCGGTCGCTTCCGCGACCTGATGGGTGCGTGGAAGGCCGCTGGGTCGGCGGCCCGGCGCGACGAGGAAGAGCTGTGGAAGCGGTTCCGTACCGCGCAGGACACGTTTTTCAGCGCTCGAGACGCTGCAAACGCCGAGGTCGACTCGCAGTTTGCTGCGAACGCCGAGGTGAAGCGGGCCGTGCTGGCAGAGGCCGAGGCCCTCGTCCCGGTCACCGACCTTGCGGGTGCCAAGGTCGCCTTTCGCGGGCTCGCCGAGCGCTGGGAGGTGGCAGGAAAAGTGCCGCGCGATCAGATGCGTGAGCTGGAGGGCCGGATGCGGGCGGTCGAGTCCGCTTTGCGGGCGGCCGAGGAGGACCGCTGGCGACGCAACAACCCGGAGGCGCGCGCTCGCGCGGCGGCGACGGTCGAGCAGCTGGAGACGCTGCTGACGGACCTGCGGACCAAGGCGGACCGCGCGGAGGCGGCCGGCGACGCGAAGCGACTGGCCGAGGCCCGGGATGCGATCGAGGCCCGGGAATCATGGCTCGAGCAGGCCCGCCTCGCCCTTGCCGACTTCACCCCCACCCCCTAGCCCGCGATCCGTCACTTCTGGCGTGCCCGTCCGTCACTTCCAGTGTGAGCCTGTGGACAACTTTGACGGGCGGAGGCCGAACCGCGCCACACTGCCGCGATGCTCACCGAGACCAAGCCCCAGACGTACTTCAACGAAGGTAGGCCGTTCACCCGCTCGCAGGCGGCTGACCTCGGTCTGCGAGCCGCAGAGCTACGGGAAGCAGTGCGGTGGGGTGCGCTTCACCGCGTACTCCAATCCGTGTACGTCGACGAGGGTGTCCCCGACTCGCGGGATCTGCGAGCAGCGAGCTTGCACCTGGTCATGCCAGCGAAAGCAGTGCTGTTCGGAACATCTGCCGCGTGGGTGCTTGGCATCGACGCGTTCCAACCGGCCGAGCGGTTCGTACTCACCCCGGAGTGCGTGGTCCCGCATGGCACCGGTCGTTGCCGTCGTGCCGGCGTTCATACCGTTGAAGGGGCGATCGAGCCGGCCGACGTGACCGAAATAGACGGCCTGCGAACGACCGTCCCGGAGCGAACGGCGGTCGATCTGCTCCGACGACTGAGGCGCCCCTTCGCCCTGTCGTCCGCCGACGCGTTGGCGCAGGCAGGCTTCGTGTCGGCCGACGGTCTGCAGCATCGAATCGATGGACTGCGGGGCTATCCCGGGATCGTCCAGGCCCGACAGCTCGCCCGGTGGGTGGAGCCACTCACCGAGTCACCGGGCGAGTCGTGGACCCGTTTGCGCTTGCTGGACGCGGGATTTCCACGGCCGGTGGCTCAGCACTGGGTACTAGGTCGCGACGGTCAGCGGCGATACCGGTTGGATATTGCCTACCCGCACGTTCTTGTCGGATGTGAGTACGACGGTGTCCTAGACCACTCGGATGGTGCCGACGTGCGGGCGGACACGAGTCGCCGCGCCTGGCTGCGCGACGTCCGGCGATGGCGCTTGATGATCCTCCACAAGTCAGACGTCCTGGGGCACGACCCTTGGCTGGAGTCGGAGGTGGGGCGCCTGCTCGGCATGGAGCCCGTTTTGCCGCGCCGCTGGTGACCGAAGCGACGGATCGGCACACCAGAAGTGACGGATCGCGGGCTATTGGGTGACGCGGTAGACGTCGAAGACACCGTCGATGAGCCGAACCGCGGCAAGCACGTGATCGAGATGGGCGGGGTCCCCCATCTCGAAGGTGAACTTGCTCTTGGCGATCCGGTCCCGGCTGGTCTGCAGATTCGCTGAAAGGATGTTGACGTGCTGGTCGGACAGCACCCGGGTGATGTCCGACAGCAGCCGAGCCCGGTCCAACGCCTCGACTTGGATCGCCACGAGGAACAGGCTCTGTGCCGACGGCGCCCAGTCGACCTCGACGATCCGCTCAGACTGGGTCTGCAGGTTGGCAACGTTGGAACAGTCGTCCCGGTGTACCGATACCCCCGCTCCACGCGTGACGAAACCGACGATCTGGTCCCCGGGCACTGGCGTGCAGCAACGCGCCAACTTGACCAGCACGTCGCTGGTGCCACGCACCACGACTCCGGGGTCGCCGCGCAGCGCCCGACGGCGGCGGTCCACCTCGGTCGGCACGATCGCCTCGGCGAGATCCTCCTCGGAGCCGGCGTCGCCACCGTGCAGGTCGATAACTCTGCGGGCGACGTTCTGCGCACCGACATTGCCCTCACCGACGGCGGCATACAACGCCGACACATCACTCAGATGCAGGTCCTCAGCGATCGTCTGCAGCGTGTCGTGGCTCAACAGCCGCTGCAGTGGCACCCCCTCGCGACGCATCATCTGGGCGATGGAGTCCTTGCCCTGCTCGATGGCCTCCTCCCGCCGCTCTTTGGTGAACCACTGACGGATCTTGGTACGCGCCCGCGGGCTGGCTACAAAGTTCAGCCAGTCTCGGCTCGGCCCGGCACCCGCGGCCTTGGACGTGAAGACCTCCACCACGTCACCGTTGTCCAGGACGCTCTCCAACGGCACTAGGCGGTTGTTGACCCGCGCGCCGATGCAGCGGTGACCGACCTCGGTATGCACCGCGTAGGCGAAGTCGACCGGAGTCGATCCTGTGGGCAGCGACTGGACGTCGCCGCGTGGGGTGAATACGTAGACCTCACCGCTACTGATCTCGAACCGCAGCGAGTCGAGGAAGTCCCCTGGGTCACCGGCCTCCTGTTGCCAGTCGATGACCTGACGCAGCCAGGCCATCTCGGCCTGCGCGCCGTCCCGTTCGTCGGCCGGGGCCCCCGCGCGCGCAGCGGGCGGCTGAACCGCGTCGCTGAGATCCTCCTTGTACTTCCAGTGAGCGGCGACCCCGTACTCCGCCCGACGGTGCATGGCGTAGGTGCGGATCTGCAACTCGACGGGCTTGCCCTGCGGACCGACAACAGTGGTGTGCAACGACTGATACATGTTGAACTTCGGCATCGCGACGTAGTCCTTGAAGCGACCGCTGACCGGGTTCCAGCGGGCATGCAACACCCCGAGCACCGCGTAGCAGTCGCGCATCGACTCAACCAGGATGCGGATACCCACCAGGTCGTAGATGTCGGCCAGGTCGCGGCCGCGGACGATCATCTTCTGGTAGATGGAGTAGTAGTGCTTGGGCCTGCCGGTGACGGTAGCCCGGAGCTTGGCTGTCTTGAGGTCGTCTGTGACCCCGTTGATAACCGAGGAGAGAAAGTCGTCGCGTGCCGGGGCGCGGTCGGCGACGAGCCGCACGATCTCGTCGTACACCTTCGGGTGCAGCGTCGAGAAGGCGAGGTCCTCGAGCTCCCACTTGATGGTGTTCATGCCGAGCCGGTGCGCCAGCGGGGCGAAGATCTCCAGCGTCTCGCGGGCCTTGCGCTCCTGCGTCTCGGCTTTGACGTGCCGCAGCGTGCGCATGTTGTGCAGCCGGTCGCAAAGCTTGATCACCAGGACGCGGATGTCCTTGCTCATCGCAACGACCATCTTGCGGATGGTCTCGGCCTGCGCGGAGTCGCCGTACTTGACCTTGTCGAGCTTGGTGACGCCGTCCACCAGGGCCGCGACCTCGCCGCCGAAGTCATCGCGCAACTGCGCGAGGGTGTACGAGGTGTCCTCGATGGTGTCGTGCAGCAGCGCGGCACACAGGGTCGGCACGGTCATGCCAAGCTCGGCGAGGATGGTGGTGACCGCTAGTGGGTGCGTGATGTAAGGGTCGCCGCTCTTGCGCCACTGACCCTGGTGGCAGCGCTCTGCGGTGGTGTAGGCGCGTTCCAGCAACGCCAGATCGGCACGGGGATCGTTGCTGCGCACGATCGCCAGCAACGGCTCGAGCACGGGGTGGGTCTGCTGCGTGCGGTTGCCCAACCGCGCGATCCGATTCCGCATGCGCACGCTGGACGTGGCAACGGGGGCAACTGCCGGCGGCGCATCGACGCCGACCGACCTGTCCTCAGCCAACTGGACCTCCTGACGCAGACGCCCAGTCTAAGGCCGGTTACCCAGCTGGGTCAGACCACGCGGAGCGCTTCGACGTTCAGCCCGTCGAGGCGGGATCGAGCATCTAAGAATGACAACTCCAAGAGCATCGCCACCCCGCTCACCTGCGCGCCACACTGCTGCACCAGCTCGGCGGTGGCTCGCAAGGTGCCGCCGGTGGCCAGCACGTCGTCCACGACCAGCACCCGCTGACCCGCAACCAGGCCATCTTGGTGGATCTGCAGTGTCTCCTCGCCGTACTCCAGCGCGTACGACACCTCATGGGTGGCCGCAGGGAGCTTCCCGGGCTTGCGGACCGGTACGAAGCCGGCCCCCAGTGCGAGCGCAACCGGGGCGGCGAAGATGAACCCCCGAGCCTCAATGCCGACGACGGCGTCGATCCCGTCCGGCACCAGCCGACGCCCCATCTCGGCGAGCGCTGCCACCGTGGTGGCGAGCCCTTCGGCGTCGGCCAGCAGCGGCGAGATGTCCTTGAAGACGATCCCGGTCTTCGGGAAATCGGGGATGTCACGCACCAGTCGGTCGAG
>JACCYS010000296.1 GCA_013696365.1 Nocardioidaceae bacterium | reverse complement strand
CCGTACGTCTGCACGTCGGCCACCGAAAGCCCGAGCAGCAGCGGTGTCCGCACCGTGGCCTGCGGCCACGCCGGGTGCTCAATCGCCCGCGACTCGACCAGCACCCGTCCCGTCCCGCCATCGGCGGCGGCGTCCAGCCGGGCCAGCACCGCGTCGGACACGACTGCCCCGAGCAGCTCGACTGCGCTCTTGTTGTCACCGAGCAACCGGTCCAGCGCGGCACCGATACCGGCGGCGACCTCGTCGTAGGACTTGTGGCCGTCGTCGGTGTCGAAGCCGTCCGCAGGCACCAGCAGGTTCTGCGGGGCGGTGCACATCTGCCCGGTATACAGCGCCAACGAGAACGCCAGGTTGTCGCACATTGCGGAGAAGTCGGCCGTGGAGTCGATGATGACCGTGTTGACGCCGGCCTTCTCGGTGAAGACCGTCGCCTGGGTCGCGTGCTCCTCGAGCCAGCTGCCGAACGCATTCGACCCGGTGAAGTCGACCAGCCGCACCTCCGGCCGCACCGCCAGCTCGGCCGCCAAGCCATCCCCCTCGGCCTCGGCGGCCAAGGTCACCAGGTCAGCGTCAAAGCCCGCCTCGGTGAGCACCTCGCGGCATGCCTCGACAGTCATCGCCAGCGGCAGCACGGCCCGCGGGTGCGGTTTCACCACGACGGCGTTGCCGCACACCAACGACGCGAACAGCCCCGGCCACGAGTTCCATGTCGGGAACGTATTGCAGCCGACCACCAGCCCCACCCCACGCGGCACCGGGGTGAACGTCTTGTCCATCCGCACCGGCTCGCCGCGCCCCGGCTTCTCCCACAGCGCGGTGGCCGGGTGCAGGGTCTGCTGGTCGAAGCCGTACACCAGGGCCTCGAGCGCCCGGTCCAGCGCGTGCGTGCCGCCGGCCTGGAAGGCCATCACGAACGCCTGCCCGCTGGTGTGCTGCACCGCGTGCGCCAGCTCGAAGACCCGAGCATGCAGCCGCGCCAACACCTCCTGGCAGACCGCGGCCCTCGCCTGCGGTCCGGCGGCGCGCCAGTCACCCATCCCCCGTCGGGCCGCTTCCAGCAGCTCGTCGAGCCCGTCGCTGGCGACCCGCGGATAGCGCACGCCGAGCTCCAGCCCGTACGGCGAGCGCTCGGTCGCCACCACCCCGGCGGCCCCCGGCGTCTGCCCGCCCCACGGCTCACCGAGACGCTGCCGGAATGCGGCCTCGCCGTCGGCGGCGGCGTGCTCGCCGTACACCCGGGGGCTCGGCGACTCTGGGTAGGCCGACCAGTAATCCCGCTTGCGGATGGCCGCGAGCGCCTGCTCCAAAGTCTCCCCATGTTGCTGGGTGAGACGCTCGGTGACTGCGCTGTTGTGGGCCATCGGTGTCCTCCTCGTGCCAGGATGCGGCCGTGCACACCCGACGTTACGACCCGGCGGACGCCGACGCGGTGCTGGCCCTCAACCAGTCAGCGCTGGATGCCGTGACACCGCTCGACCCTGCCGGTCTGGACCGGCTTGTCGGTCAGGCCGAGCAGGTCGCGGTGGTCGAGGACGACACCCCAGCCTGCCGTGTCCTGGTCGGGTTCGCCGTGGTGCTGGCACCGGGCAGCCCGTACGACAGCCCCAACTACGCCTGGTTCGGCGACCGCTACGACGACTTCCACTACCTCGACCGGGTGGTGGTGGCCGAGGCGCAGCGGCGGAGCGGCGTCGGCAGGATGCTCTATGACCATCTCGAGCGAGCCGCTCGCACCGCTGGACGGATGACCCTTGAGGTCTACAGCAGGCCACCCAACGTCGGGTCGCTGGCGTTCCATGCCGCGCGCGGCTATGTCGAGCAAGGCCACCTCTGGCAGCTCAACGGCAAGACCTGCGCGATGCTCACCAAAGAGTTGTTGTGACCCCGGACGAGTTGGCCAAGGCATGCGCCGACGCCATGTGGGCCGACGACCATGCCAGCCGGGCGCTCGGCATGCGGATCGTCGACGTAGCCCCGGGTCGGGCCACGGTGGCGATGCCGGTGCGCCCGGACATGGTCAACGGACATGGCACGGCGCACGGCGGTTTCGCCTTCGCAGTGGCAGACAGTGCGTTCGCCTTCGCTTGCAACAGCCGCAACGTCGCGTCGGTGGCCTATCACTGCGACATCACCTATCTGGCGCCGGCCGCGGCCGGGGATGAGCTGGTCGCCGTCGCCGAGGAGCGGTCGCTGGTGGGCCGCACCGGCACCTACGACGTCAGCGTGCACGCGGGTGGCCGGGTGGTGGCAGAGTTCCTGGGCACCTCACGAAGCGTCGGCGGCACTGTGCTCTGACCCAATCAGCGCTTTGACCCAATCAGCGCTGTGAAGCGCTCAGTGCAGCAGCGCCTGCGCCGGGTCGTGCACCAGAGCTGCCACGTCGGCGAGGAAGCGGCTGCCCTGCGCACCGTCGACCACCCGATGGTCGAAGCTCAACGCCAGCGTGGTGACCCATCGCGGTCGCACCCGGCTGCGGACCACCCACGGCTTCTTGGCGATGGCACCGACGGCGAGGATGCCGGTCTCCCCCGGGTTGAGGATCGGCGTGCCTGCGTCCACGCCAAAGACCCCCACGTTGGTGATGGTGAACGTGCCCCCGGCCATCTGCTCGGGCTGGGTCCGCCCCTCGCGCGCCGTGTCGGTCAGCTCGGAGAGCGCCCCCGCGAGCTCACGCAGCGTCATCTGGTCAGCACCCTTGATGTTGGGCACCACGAGCCCTCTCGGGGTGGCGGCGGCGATACCGAGGTTGACGCCGTGCTTGAGCACGATCTCTTGCGCCGCATCGTCGAAGGTGGCGTTCACCTCAGGGGTACGCCGCGCGGCAAGGCACACCGCCTTGGCGACCACCAGCAGCGGGGACACCTTGCCGTCGGCGAAGTCGCGGTCGGCCCGCAGCCGCTGCACCAACCGCATCGTGCGGGTGGCGTCGATCGTCACCCATTCGGTGA
The DNA here is from genome assembly GCA_013696365.1 of Nocardioidaceae bacterium. Classification (GTDB taxonomy): domain Bacteria; phylum Actinomycetota; class Actinomycetes; order Propionibacteriales; family Nocardioidaceae; genus JACCVL01. Next base: position 2,269 of record JACCYS010000296.1, on the reverse strand, counting down.
CGTGTGGGGCGGTGAAGGCACTGGCGACCATCGCCTGCGCGGTCATCTTGCGAACACCCTTGACGGGGATGCGGGTCTCGCTCCCGGATGTCGGCGCCGCCTCGGGGGTCGATGACTCGCCGCGTGCGTGACCCTCGACGTCCGCGCGGGTGACCACTCCGCCGGGACCGGTGGCCGGCACGGCGCCTAGATCGACGCCCAGATCCTTGGCCAGCTTGCGTACCGGCGGCTTTGCCATCACCCGCGCCGCTCCGCCCCCCAGTGCTGCCACCGGGGGCCCCGGTGAGCGTCGGGTGACCACGTCTGCCACCTGTGGCACGGCCGGCTCGGCCTGCTCGACGTCAAGCTCGGGTGTGGGTGGGGTGACCTCGGTGGAGAACGCCGACTGCACCCCCTGCTGTGCGGTCGCCGACGACACCCCGGTGGGCACCGCACCAGTCTTGCGTGGGCGACGCTTGGCCTCGGTTGTCTTCGGCCCGTAACCGACCAGCACGGAGGTGCGCCCCCCGGGTGCGGGACCGCCGATCAGTCCGGGCTCGACTGCACCCTCCTCGGCCGGTATGCCCACAGCCCCGTCGGACCCGTCGGACCCGTCGGACACCGCGATGATCGGGGTGCCTACGGCGACCGTCTCGCCCTCGCCGACGAGCAGGTCGGCCACGGTGCCGGCGTATGGGCAGGGCAACTCGACGAGCGACTTCGCGGTCTCGATCTCGACGACGACGTCGTTGACCTCGACGGTGTCCCCAGGCTTGACCCGCCAGGTGACGATCTCTGCCTCGGTGAGTCCCTCACCGACGTCGGGGAGCTTGAACTGTTTGGCTCCGCTCGTTGGACTCATCGCTTCTGATCTCCGTCCGGCTCAGGGGTAGGGGCTCAGTAGGCGAGCGCCCGGTCCACAGCGTCCAGCACCCGGTCTAGGTCTGGCAGGTACTCCTCCTCGATCCGGGACGGCGGGTACGGGGTGTCGAAACCGCCCACCCGCAGCACCGGCGACTCCAGCGCGTAGAACGCGTCCTCGCTGATCCGGGCGGCCAGCTCGGCGCCCAACCCGAGGTTGACCACGGCCTCGTGCACCACCACCGCGCGTCCGGTTTTGCGCACCGACGCCAGCACCGGGTCCATGTCCAGCGGCGAGAGGCTACGCAGGTCGACAACCTCCAGGCTCTTGTGCTCCTCGCCGGCCGCGATGGCGGCCTCCAGCGAAGTCTTGACCATCGGCCCGTACGCCAGCACGGTCACGTCGTCGCCCTCACGGACGATGCGCGAGCTGTGCAGCGGAACCGGGGTGGCCGACTCGTCGACCTCGGCCTTCTCCCAGTAGCGGCGCTTCGGCTCGAGGAACACGATCGGGTCGTCGGAGGCGATGGCCTGCTGGATCATCCAGTAGGCGTCGGCCGGGTTGGCGCAGGCGACGACCTTGAGGCCGGCGGTGTGCGCGAACTGCGCCTCCGGGCTCTCGCTGTGGTGCTCGACCGCGCCGATACCACCGCCGAAGGGGATGCGGATGACGATCGGCATCGACAGCCTTCCCTGGCTGCGGAAGCGCATCTTCGCGACCTGGCTGACGATCTGGTCGTAGGCGGGGTAGACGAACCCGTCGAACTGGATCTCGCACACCGGGCGGTAGCCGCGCAACGCCAGCCCGACCGCGGTGCCGAGGATGCCGGACTCGGCCAGCGGGGTGTCGATCACCCGGTCCTCGCCGAAGTCCTTCTGCAGGCCGTCGGTGACTCGGAACACGCCGCCGAGCTTGCCGACGTCCTCACCCATGATCAGCACCTTGGGGTCGGACTCCATCGCGGCACGCATGCCGCTGGTCAACGCCTTGGCCAAGGTCAGCTGGGTCATGCCGACACCGCCCCGTCGCCGGTCTCGAACCCGGCCAGGTAGGTGGCGAGCTGTTCCTTCTGCCGGGCCAGCTCGTCGGTTGGCTCGGCGTACACCTGGTCGAAGATGTCCAGCACGTCCGGGTCGGGCATGCTCAGGCAGCCCTCGCGCAGTCGTTGAGCGATGCTGCCGGACTCCGCCTCCACGTCGGCGAAGAAGGCCTCGTCGGCGCCGCCGCCGCGCGACAGGTATGCCTTCACCCGGGCGATCGGGTCTTTCAGCTTCCAATGCTCCAGGTCGCCGGACAGTCGATAGCGGGTCGGGTCGTCGGAGGTGGTGTGCGCCCCCATCCGGTAGGTGAAGGCCTCGACCAGGGTCGGGCCCTGCCCCTCGCGGGCGCGCTGCAGCGCGGCGGTCGCCACCGCGTGGCAGGCGAGCA
>JACCYS010000284.1 GCA_013696365.1 Nocardioidaceae bacterium | reverse complement strand
CCTCGTACCCAGATTGCCTACGACTGCACGCAGGGCCACGAGTTCAGCCTGGTCTTTGCGCACGACGCCGATGTCCCGTCGCTGTGGGAGTGTCCACGCTGCGGCGCCGAGGGCACCCGGCGCGACGGTGGGGCGATCGAGGACAAACTCGCCAAGCCGGTGCGCACACACTGGGACATGCTGCGTGAGCGACGCTCCATCCCCGAACTGGAAGACATCCTCACCGAGCGGCTCGAGTTGCTGCGCGCGGGCGAGATCGGTCCGGTGCACCTGCACCGCTCGCGCCGGACGGCCAAGCGCTCAGCTTGACGCCCCCGGGTCTGACCCGCGCGGCGTTGCTCAGCCCGGTGGATCCACCCGCCGTTGACCCACCAGCCGCACGCGGGCCGACCGCTCGGATCGGTGTGTCAGCGCGCGGGTGACGAGTCTGCGCATCATCGGCCGCAGGCCAGGCAGCAGACATGCGAAGCCGACCGCATCGGTCACAAAGCCCGGGGTCAACAACAACGCACCCCCGACCAGCACCAGTCCCGCGTCGGTGAGAGCAACCTCGGGGGCATGGGGAGCAGACAGCATCGCCTGCAGGTTGGCCCACGCCTTTCGGCCCTCGCGGCGCACTAGCCAGGCGCCGAAGACGCTCTCGGCCACCAGCAGCAGCACGGTCGGCCAGAGGCCGATGAACTGTCCGACCTGGATGATGACCGCAATTTCCACGATCGGCATCATCAGGAACGCGGCGATCAGCCAGCGCGCCATCTCAGCCCCTCCCCACCCGGTGGACGCGGCGTACGGCGGCGTTGGCAAGGTCAGTGCGCGCGGTCCACCGCCCTCCGAGCTTCCACCGTGCCAATCCCCACCGTGCCAACCCCCACCGTGCCAACCCCCATCGGGTGACGCGCCACAGTGCCTCACCGACGATCGGCAGTGACATCTTCGACTCTCCTTGGCTGCGCTCGATGAAGGAGATGGGCACCTCGACCACCTGACCGTCCGCAGCGAGCGTCCGGCGCAGCATGTCCACCTGGAAGCAGTAGCCCTGGGACCGCACTGCCGGCAGGTCTATCACTTCCAGAGTGCCTCGCCGATAGACCCGATAGCCGCTGGTGCAGTCGCGAACGCCGATCCCCAGCAGCAACCGGGTGTAGGCGTTCCCGCCGCGCGACAGCCAGGTGCGATGGCGCGGCCAGTCCACGACCGCGCCGCCCGGAACCCACCGGGACCCCAGCACGAGGTGGGTCTCGGGCGTTAGCGCGGCCAGCAGCTTCGGCAGCTCATCGGCACGGTGCGAACCGTCGGCATCCATCTGCACCAGGACCTCATATCCGCGTGCCAGCCCCCAGCGGAAGCCCGCCCCGTAGGCCGCGCCGAGACCCCGCTTGTCCGGTCGGTGCAGCACCTGCACGTGCGGGTCGCGAGCGGCAAGCTCGTCGGCAGCAGCACCAGTGCCGTCCGGCGACCCGTCATCGACGACCAGCACATCGGCTTCTGGCGCCGCGGCGCGGACCTGCGCAACGGTGCGGGCGATGTTGGCGACCTCGTTGTAGGTGGGGATGATCACCAGCGTCGGCGTCACGGCTGGCCCACCGGTTCACGCGGCGGCCCGGTCGCGCCTTGATCAACCCTGTCGCTGTCGGTCCGCTCAGCAGCCGAACCGGTGCTGCTGGCGCGAGGACGCTCCCCGCGTGCACCGGTCAGCAGTGTCGCCAGCAGGGCGAGCAGACCCAGCAGGGCGAGGCCCCACTCCAACACCGTCCCGAAGCGGACCGCTGAGGTGAGGCCGTCGGCGCGGTGGACGGTCGCGGTCAGCACGACAGCGTCACTGTCGGTCGACTTGGACAGCACGTCCCCGTCGGCTGCCACGATTCCGCTGATGCCGTTGGTCGAGGCCACCACCAGGTCACGCCCAGTCTCCAACGCCCGCATTCGCGATATCGCCCACTGCTGGGCGGGCTGACCTGTCTCGACGTAGGTGGCGTTATTGGTCTGCACCACCAGCAGCTCAGCGCCCGCTCGGACCGCCGGAGCCGCCACCCCCTCGAACGCGACGTCATAGCACATGGCGTCGCCGACCACGACCGGCCCGAGGTCGAGGACGCCGACCTGCTCACCGGCCTCGAAGTCACGGGGGATCTGGTCCAGCCGACTGATCAGCGGCGCGATCAGGTCGCGCATCGGTATGTACTCACCGAAGGGCACCAGGTTGCGCTTGACGTACATGTCACCGGGCCCCGTCGTCGGCGACCAGACGATCCCCACGTTGCGCAGCGTATGAGGGGTCGAGCCTGCGGTGAGCGCACCGACCAGCATCGGCACGTTGACCGCGTCCGCCGCGCTTGCGATGGTGGCCGCCGTCTGCGCGTCGGTCAGCGGGTCGATGTCGGTGGAGTTCTCCGGCCAGATCACCACGTCTGCGGCAGTGGCCTCGCCCGCACGGACGTCGGCTGCGTACTGCTGGGTGGCGCGGGCGTGGTTGGCAACGACCTCACGTTGCTCTCCCATGCCGTTGGCACCGGTGCCAGGTATGCCGCCCTGCACGGCAGCAACCCGGACCGGCCGCTGCTCTCCGGCAAGTCCGACGGGCAGCACAGCACCGGCAGCGAGCACCGCGATGACGCCGATCGTCGCCGTGGCTGCTGCGGGCAGGCTCCGTTTGCCGGTGCCCGGCAGCCGCAGGATCGCCCACCACAGCACGGCCACCAGCAGCACGACGAGGGCGCCCAGCGCGGGCACACCGAGATAGCGCACGTATGCGGCCAGCGGGCTGTCGGTCAACGCGAAGGCGATCTTGCCCCAGGGAAAACCAGTAAACGGGACATGGCTGCGGACCATCTCCACGCCGGCCCAAAGAGCCGGGGTTGCCAGCGGCCACCATCGATGTGTGCGAACCCGGGCCGCAGCCCACCCGAAGGCGCCGAAGAACAGTGATTCGAGAATCGTCAGACCGACCCAGCTGTCCGCTCCGTTGACTCGCATCCATGGCAGCAGCAGCCCCATATAGGCCACACCGAAGACCAACCCGACCAGCGCACCGCGCCCGGGTGCCAGCCCGTGCAGCAGCGCGATCAGGCAGAGCAGTCCGACAAGCAGCAACGGCCACCAGCCGTACGGCGGGAACGCTAACGCGACCGCGGCGCCCGCAGCCGCCGCCAGGATCAGCCGGGCGGGTAAGCGCATTCAAGGGCTCCAGGTGCGGACGTCGATCGGGACGTACCCATCATCGCAAACGACACAAGCCCGAAATAAGTGGGAAGGCGCGCGGGGAGGTCGGCGACCTTCGGACCGATCGCGTGCTCACCGGCTGTGAGCCCGCAGACCGTTGTCTACTGGCCGCCGCGCTCCCCGCGCGCACCACCCTGTCGACCGATCGGCCGTCACCGCCTGGCACGTGTGGCGCGAGTGCGGATATGGTCCGCTCACGTGCCGGCCTGTGCGGCTCACCGGTCGAACCCTCGAGGGAGGACGCAGTGATCTTGTCCACCCATGTGCAGCCTGTCAACAGGCGCCTGACCTGCGCCGATGTGAGTTCTTGCAGGTCACGTGACTACGGTTAGCCATGTGAGGTTTGGGTATGATTCACCTAGCGCGGCGTGTCGGGT